>JAURJB010000028.1 GCA_030832455.1 Acidimicrobiales bacterium | reverse complement strand
GCAAAGTGTACGAACTTGCGCTCATGATCAAATAGCGATCAGAGCGGAATCAAACCAATCTGTCGTGATTGTGCAACAAGCACTCCATTTTCGTCCCACATAATTCCGTCTTCTTCAAACATTCCGCCTTGAATTTCCTTTGCAGTAAATTCGCAACGCAATGGGCCTGGTGCGGGCACTGCACGCATATGCACAGTGAACTCCACCGTTGGCACCCAACCTGGCACTGCAAGCAAGTTGAACACCGGTGGCGGGAATGCATCGGCAGCAAGCAGCACAGACAATGTGTCGTTTGGTCGACCGTCGGCAAAAGCAAACCACCCACGAATAATCGGCACGCCACTTGGTTGACCAATGGCAAATCCGCGATCGTCTGGGTGCAGTCGTAAATCGAGTTTGCTCATCAGCGCAAGTGGAATGTTTTCGCCTTCTGCTGTCCTGCGTTTGCAATCTTCAAACGAAGGGATGTCGCTGAGAGCAGTTCCATGATGTTGTAATCCGTTGTCCGCTGCAGGTGCTTCACCGAATGCACCAATTGCCCGAACCGCTTCTCGCCCGCCAAAGATCATTGATGCACTTACCGTGGTGAACCTGCGACCCTGTTTCACCACTTGTGTATGAATCTCAAAATCTCCTGGTGGTAGCGGCGCTAAATAATGCAACGTGATTGAAATTGGATCTGGCCTGTTGGCAGCACTGCGCATTGCACTCGCAAGCAGTGCCATTACGTATCCACCATTTGCGTTACCGCGAATATCCCAACCGTCGTGCACTGCACCCTGGTACACGCCATCGCGTGCATGTGTCACTGCTGTTGCTAAATCAAAGGCAAAAGTCACCTTGTCAGACTATTAGTGTGGATACGTGACAAAGTTCGGCGCGACGACCCCTATTTATTACGTCAACGCCAAACCGCACTTGGGTCACGCGTACACCACCATCGTGGCTGATGCCGTTTCGCGCTGGCACCGCCTGCTTGGCGATGATGTGCACTTGCTTACGGGCACCGACGAACACGGCTTGAAGATTCAGCAGGCCGCAGACGCTGCCGGCGTTTCGCCAAAAGAGTTTGCCGACTCAATTGCCCCATTGTTTGCTCAGGCCTGGGATCGGCTCAACATCACACATGACGATTTCATTCGCACCACCGAGCCACGCCATGCAGCTGGCGTAAAGAAGTTGTTGCAGGCGTGCTACGACGCGGGCGACATTGAAGCCGACATGTACCGCGGTCAGTACTGCGTTGCATGTGAGGCGTACTTCATTGAAGAAGAACTCGTTGACGGCAAGTGCCCTATTCACATGCAGCCCACCACATACGTCGAAGAAGAAAACTACTTCTTCCGCCTGTCGCGTTTCGAAGATCGCTTATTGAAATGGTACGAGGATCACCCGAACGCGATTACTCCAGGCTTCCGCATGAACGAAGTGATTGGTTTTATTAAGGGCGGTTTGCACGACTTCTCAGTTAGCCGCAAAACCCTCACATGGGGAATCCCACTTCCATGGGATCCATCACACGTTGCGTACGTGTGGTTCGACGCTCTTGCCAACTACATCACTGCAGTTGGTTACGGCACCGACGACACAGCATTTGCCGAAAACTGGCCCGTTGATTACCACTTCATCGGTAAAGACATCATTCGTTTTCACTGTGTGTACTGGCCAGCAATGTTGATGAGCGCAGGAATCGAACCGCCGAAAGGCTGGGCTGTTGGTGGCTGGCTGCTTGTTGATGGCGAAAAGATGAGCAAAACCACGGGCAATGTGGTGAACCCGCTCGACCTTATTGATGTTGTGGGTGTTGATGGCTTCCGTTACTACGTGTTGGCCGAAACGACATATGGCAACGATGGCGACTTCAGCGATGAAGGATTGATCAAGCGATTTAACAGCGACTTGGCAAACAACTTGGGCAACTTGGCTGCGCGAGTTGCAACGGTTGTTGAAAAGAAGTGCGGCGGCATTGGCCCTGCGTCATCCGCAAACAGTCCCCTTGCAGAAATTGCAGCGACTGCAGTTGCAGAAACTTCGCAAGCGTGGGCTTCGGTGCAACCAAGCAAGGCTCTTGAAGCAACATGGAAATTGATTGGTGCAACCAACTCATATCTCGAAGACAACGAACCATGGAAGATGGAGCCAGGCGACGCGGTGAACACCGTGATGGGTGATGCACTTGAAGCACTGCGCATCGTCACCATTTTGGCTAACCCTGCCTTGCCCACGACGACACAAGAAATTTGGAATCGCATCGGACTCACCGGCAACATCACCGACTTGCGAATTAATGCAGACACCAAGTGGGGTCAATACACAGGTGGCACCCAGGTCGTGAAGGGCCAACCATTGTTCCCCCGACTGACGGTTTAGGTTCAATACGTATGAGCACAACACTTGAGTGGATCGACACCCACTGCCATGTGTATGAAGAGAACATTCCAGGCGGACAAGTAGACGCAATTTCTGCAGCGCGCGAAGTTGGCGTCAGCAAGATGATTGTGATCGGCACCGATGCCGACACCACACAACAAGCCATTTCCATTGCTTCACAGCACGACAACGTGTGGGCAACGGTTGGCTTGCACCCACACGATGCCAAGAACGGCCTCGATACCGTCACGCCATTCATTGGATCAGAAAAGGTTGTCGGTATTGGCGAATGTGGTCTTGACTATTACTACGACCACTCCGATCGCAATGTGCAGCGCGAAGTATTTGCCGCACAAATTCAGTTAGCGCATGAACACAAACTGCCGCTTGTGATTCACACACGCAGTGCGTGGCAAGACACATTTGATGTGCTCGATGCCGAGGGCATGCCAGAGCGAACCATTTTTCATTGCTTTACCGGCGATGAAGCCGAGGCTCGCGCATGCGTTGAGCGTGGTGCATATTTGTCATTCAGTGGCATTGTCACCTTTAAATCCGCTGATGATGTTCGCCGCGCCGCACAATGGTGCCCAATTGATCACGTGCTGCTCGAAACCGATGCACCGTTCCTTGCACCAATTCCGCATCGTGGAAAACCAAATCAACCAGCACTCGTACCAATCGTTGGCACATACATCGCCGACCTGCGCGGACAGGCTGTTGCCCAATTCGCGCAACACACCACGCGCAATGCTTGCCTTGCGTTTCCTGGCATTGCTCCGTAGCGTTTAGCCAGTGGTTCTATCGGTTTACGAACGTCGTCGAATTGGGGCGTTGGCCGTCTTCACATTGATGGCACTCACTATTGTTTCTTTTGGTGTGGGTGCTGGTGGCTCAACCACAACAACCACCACCACAACCGTTCCGCCTGTAATCGAAGTAGATATCCCCGAATCGGTCATCCTTGGTGGTCCGCCACCCATCGCCCCAACGGGTTCTGCAGCGGTTGCCTATCCATCGTCAAGTGGAAACTCACTAACGGGTAAAGCAACGTTCACCGAATACGGCTACTCATCGCGGCCTGTTTGCTTTTCACCTATGACTCCCGTAGGAGTGCAATTGACCATCACCAATATCAACAACGGACGCTCCGTTAAATGCACGAGTGCATTCGGTGTCAACGTTCCGGCTGGTGTCACATTGCAAATGCATTCATCGCAATTCACGCAGCTTGCAGATCTTATTGATGCGCCAATTCCTGTAAAGATCACCTGGTGACGCACTCACACAACGACATTTCGCAACTGCTTTCGCAACACGGTCTCGCACCTCGGCGAGCATTTGGCCAGAACTTTCTTGTCGACCCAAATACCGTGCGCAAGATTGCGCGCCTCGCCAATGTCGGCCCCGATGATTTCGTTCTTGAAATTGGCGCAGGGCTCGGATCGCTCACGTTGGCACTTGCCGAAACGGGTGCACACATCGTGGCTGTTGAAATTGACAATGGCGTTGTCGAAGTGTTGCGCGATGTTGTAAAACACCTGCCAAACGTTGAAGTAATTCACGCTGATGCAATGCATCTGGATTGGCGTCCTCTTGTTGCGCGCTCTGCCAAATGGCACGTCATTGCCAACCTTCCCTACAACGTGGCCACACCACTCGTTGCCGACTTGCTTGATGGCGCACCAGCCGTTGACCATCTGCTGGTGATGGTGCAAAAAGAAGTCGCTGAACGTTTCGTGGCCAAACCGCGCACCCCCGCATACGGAGCCGTCAGCGTAAAAATCGCCTATTGGGCCGACGCATTCATTGCCGCCGACGTTCCAGCAACGGTGTTTCTGCCAAAACCAAATGTGTCGTCAGCAATGGTGGACATTCGCCGCAAGGCAACACCTGCTGTTGAAGGTGTCGACCCACAGAAACTGTTTGCACTTGTGCGAACAGGGTTTGGGCAACGCCGCAAAATGCTGCGTCGTTGTTTATCCACCATGGTTACTCCGGCGCAGTTTGCTGCTGCCGGAGTTTCGCCCGAGTCGCGCGCAGAAGAACTCGATGTTGCCGCATGGGGCAGACTGTGTATCGCAACTCAGGAAGCCTGACATGACCCACATCATTGCTCCAGCGAAACTCACACTGTCACTCAAAGTCACCGGCGTGCGCGAAGATGGATTTCATTTCATTGACGCCGAAATGGTGTCACTTCAGTTGCATGATGTACTCACCATTACCGAAGGCGAAACCGGAATGTCGGTGAGTGGCACCTTTGCCGACGGTGTTCCAACAGACAACAACAATCTTGTGTTGCGTGCATTGCAACTTGCAGGAAAAACTGCTCACATTCATATCGAGAAACACATTCCACATGGTGGCGGCCTTGGTGGTGGTTCGTCCGATGCAGCAGCAGTTCTTCGTTGGGCGGGTTACACCGACCTCGTTGCCGCTTCGCGACTCGGTGCCGACATTGCGTTTTGCATTCACGGTGGTCGCGCTCGCGTCACTGGCATCGGCGAAATTCTTGAGCCACTGCCTTACGTATCGCGCCACATCACGTTGGTCGTTCCACCTTTTTGTGTGGCGACACCTGCGGTGTATGCAGCTTTTGACTCACTTACCGTAAGCCACGATGGCCCAAACGATTTAGAACCCGCAGCAATTGCAGTCGAACCAAGATTGGCGATCTGGCGCGATCGGATACGTGAGGCAAGTGGGCAGACTCCTGTACTGGCAGGAAGCGGAGCTACGTGGTGGTTAGACGGTGTGCATCCACGCATACATGAAGCGTTAAGCGAAGCAACCGTCGTTGTCACCCAAACCCGCCCGGTGTAAAACACTGGCGAGGGGCGAAAACTGGGTTACTTGCGGCGCTGGTGGCGGGTACGACGAAGCATCTTCTTGTGCTTCTTTTTGCGCATCCGCTTACGACGACGTTTTACAAGTGAACCCATAGCGGACGACACGCTAGCGGGAATAGTGACCAAATCAGCAAACGGCAATTAGATTGAGTACCGTAATGCCGTCTCTCCGGGGTCGTTCAATGGCAGGACAACGGGTTTTGGTCCCGTATATAGGGGTTCGAGTCCTCTCCCCGGAACTCATAAAACTTTGCGAAGAAAGCCGAATCGGCCTCGCGATCTATGCTGGCACATGAAATCGCCGACATATTTCTTGAGGGGGCCTCGTGAACAAAACAATTGACAAGGTCACCACGAAACGAATGGCGTTGTACACGGGTCGCACTCACCCGACTCTTGCGCAAGAAGTAGCACAACATTTAGAAGTTGAACTTGGTGAAGCAAACATTGTTGAGTTTGCAAACGGCGAGTTACGGCCGCGATTCAGCGAATCAGTTCGCGGTGGTGACGTGTTTATTATGCAAACACATTGCGGACACGATGGTCGCAGCGTGAACGACTCCATCATGGAACAGCTAATCATGATTGATGCCGCGTATCGCGCATCGGCCAAACGCGTCACTGCGGTGTGCCCGTTTTACGGATATGCCCGCCAAGACCGCAAGGCAGAAGGCCGCGAGCCAATCACTGCTCGCCTGATTGCCGACATGTTCAAAGCTGCTGGTTCGAAGCGCATGGTTTCGATCGACTTGCATAGCGGCCAGATTCAAGGATTCTTCGAAGGCCCGGTTGATCACCTCACGGCAATCCCAGTTCTCGAAAAGTATGTTCGCTCAAACGCGCGCGACGGCGTAGTGATTGTTTCTCCAGACGCAGGTCGCGTAAAAGTTGCCGAACGTTTTGCACAGCACCTTGCCGATATGAACGCAGACGTGGCATTCATTAACAAGCGTCGTCCAAAGAACACCGCCAACGTTGCAGTTGCTAAAGAAGTAATTGGTGAAGTTGAAGGACGCTTGTGCATCCTCACCGACGACATGATTGACACTGGTGGAACCATTGTCAGTGCCGCCGAATTGCTGATGAACCGTGGCGCCAAAGAAGTGTGGGCAATGGCTACACACGGTGTGCTTTCTGGCCCCGCAATCGAGCGCCTCGAGAACTCGCCCATCACACGCGTGGTCCTGACCAACACCTTGCCGTTGCCAGAAGAAAAACGAATCGCCAAGATCGAAGTGCTTTCTGTGGCCAAAATCCTTGCCGATGCGCTGTCTGCGGTCTTTGACGAAACCAGCGTCAGCGACCTGTTTGACGGCGAAAACCAGTCATAATCGCCTGCTCGGATGGGGCCTGGGCGGCTGTACACTGACCAGCCGTTGTATCTGCTGATTTTCACTACGTAAGTACGGAGTTTTGAACATGACCACCACATTGAATACCAACGTTGGCCGCACGACTGGAAGCCCAGAGTCACGTCGTTTGCGCGGAGCCGACCACATTCCTGCGGTCATCTACGGAGCAGGCATGACACCCGTGTCCATCACTGTTGAGCGTCGTGATTTGCGCATCGCATTGTCGGGCCCAGCAGGAACCAACACCATTCTCGAGTTGGTTGTTGACGACAAGAAGTTCCCAGCAATCGTTAAAGACATGCAGCGCGACCCAGTGAAGCGCAACGTCAGCCATGTTGACTTCATGCAGATCGACCTCTCGAAGGAAATTGTGATGTCGGTGCCAATTCACCTCACCGGAACAGCAAAAGCAGTTGTCCAAGAAGGTGGACTTGTTGACCCAGCAGTTGACCGCATTGAAATTCGTGCAGCAGCAAACAACATTCCAAACGAAATCGTGATCGATGTCACCGACATGAACATGAACACGATTATCCGCATGGAAGACATCACGTTGCCAAAGGGTGTTACCGCAGTGTCCGACCCAGACTTGGTTGTCGTCACCGTATTGGTCACCAGCACACAAGTTGACAAGCCAGCCGCTGTAGCTGGTGAAGCCGAAGCTGGTGAAGCTCCGGCAGCCGGTGCTCCTGCTGCCGGCGACAAGCCAGCCGCTTCCTAACTCGTATGGCGCTGTTCGGTCGCGGTGAGCGACACGAGCGGCGAGGTACTCCTTACAGCGCACTCGTTGTAGGCGTAGGCAACCCCGGTCGAAAATACGAAGGCAGCCGTCACAATGTTGGCTTTGATGCCATCGAACTTCTTGCTTCGCGTTTCAATGCCTCAATGAAGTCATCGCGCGATCGCGCACTTGTTGCCGAGATCAACAACGATGGTCAACGATTTGTTCTGGCAATGCCCACCACATTTATGAACGAGTCGGGCAACGCAGTTGGCCCACTCGCCCGCAGATATGCAATCGATGATGCAACACACATCATCGTGGTCCATGACGAACTCGATCTCGAACCTGGAGTTGTCAAAATTAAAATTGGCGGAGGACTTGCAGGGCACAATGGTTTGCGCAGCATTTCGTCACACCTCAAGACGCAAGATTTTGTTCGCGTGCGCATTGGAGTTGGCAAGCCTCCATCAAAAGAAGATGGCGCAGATCATGTGCTGTCGCGTGTGCCAGCCAATGAACGCACCGTGCTTGATATCGCTGTTGGTGTTGCAGCCGATGCTGTTGCGTTGATTCTTGCCCTAGGCGCACAAGCCGCAATGCAACAGATCAACGGCCGATAGTCGCAATCCCCATGTTGTTGCACGACATCGCGATACGCGCTTCTCAGGAGCCCGCACTTGCTGCAATCGGTGGACGCAACTCGATACTGGCGTGCTCCGAGCAGGCACGAGCAGCAATCATTGCTGCGCTGAGCGCACGGTCACCCGGCTCAACGCTGATTGTTGCTGCGCCAACGGGCACCGCTGCACAACTGTTGCACGACGACATTGTGCAGTTTCTTGGAGCAGAAAGCGCACTGTTGTTTCCTGCGTGGGAAACGTTGCCATTCGAGCGCGTCAGTCCAAGCGTCGAGACCATGGGGCGTCGCCTTCACGTGTTGTGGCGATTACGAAGTGATAATCCGCCACAGGTCGTAATTGGTTCGGTTCGCGCGTTACTGCAAAAACTTGGGCCTGGCGCAACAACACTGCAACCGATCACCATTACGCCTGGTGATGAAATTGACTCTGAACAGTTGCTTGCCAAATTGGTGCATGACGGATATCGCCGCGAAGAAATCGTGGAACATCGCGGTGAAGTTGCACGACGCGGCTCGATCATCGACGTATTTCCCAGCACCGCAGATACCCCAATTCGCATCGACTTGTGGGGCGATGAAGTGGATCGTCTCACCACCTTCAATGTCAATGATCAGCGCAGTACCGATGATCTTGCACGCACGCACATTTTTCCGGCACGCGAACTGCAACTTGACGAAACAGTGCGTGATCGCGCTCAATCACTTGTAGCAAGTGAACCATGGGGACGCGAACAATGGGACAGGCTTGCCGACGGCGCAAATTTCGACGGTATGGAAAGTTGGCTTCCCTGGCTCATTGATCACGAGCAACTCATCACCGATGTGTTGCCGCCAGCAAGCGAACTCATTTTTGTTGACCCAAAACGGATGCGCGATCGCGCAGCCGATTTGCTTGCAGAAGAAGATGACCTAGCAAGAGCATTGGCATCAACGTGGGCACGCGATGCAGAGAAAACATTTCCACGACTACATCTCGATATCGACCGCCTATTTGGGCCTTCGCAATCGCTCAATGCACTATCTCTTTCACTTCCATTCGAAGCACTCGATGCCCCAACGATTCAATCAACTGGATGGGGTCCTGCTTCTGGTGACGCAGAAGCAACTGCACTTCGAGTGCAACAACTGATTTCCGACAAGTGGACGGTAGTCATTGCCGCAGAGGGAACAAGCTCGGCGAAACGACTTACTGAAGTGTTCTCACAACATGGAGTAGCTGTACGCGATCTGAGCGAACACCAAGAAGCCGACCTCACTGCACCAGGAACCACCATTGTTGTTGCTCCGCTGCACAACGGATTCTCATTACCCCAAGTGAAATTGGCGGTAATCGCCGAAACTGACCTCACCGGTCGACGACGCACACACCGCCAACCACGTGTTCGTAAACGAGACACCACATCGGTATTTCAAGACCTCAAACCCGGCGACTATGTCGTTCACCACTATCACGGCGTTGGCAAATACGAAGGAATGGTGAAGCGCACCATTGGCGGATCCGAACGCGACTACTTGCTTCTTGCATACAAAGACGGCGACAAGTTGTACGTACCCACCGATCACATCGATGCGGTTCGACAATATATTGGTGGCGAGTCACCCACATTGCATCGCTTGGGTGGCAGCGATTTCGCACGCGCCAAGCAACGGGTTCGCTCGGCAGTGCGCGAAATCGCCCAGGAACTTGTGGTGTTGTACCAGAAGCGCATCAATGCCGTAGGTCATGCATTCGGCCAAGACACACCATGGCAACACGAAATGGAAGGCGCGTTCCCGTTTGTCGAAACCCCCGACCAACGAACTGCAATCGAATTGGTCAAAGGCGACATGGAACGCAATGTTCCGATGGATCGCTTGGTGTGTGGTGACGTCGGGTTCGGTAAAACCGAAGTTGCTGTACGGGCAGCGTTTAAAGCCATCCAAGATGGCAAGCAAGTTGCGGTACTCGTTCCCACGACCCTGCTTGCATCACAACACGCAAATACATTTGCCGATCGCTTTCAGGGCTACCCCATTCGCGTCGAATCACTTTCACGCTTTTTGACCAATGCCCAAGCAAAGAAGGTGCTTGCCGGTGTTGCAAGTGGCGAGATCGATTGCGTCATTGGCACTCACCGACTACTGCAAGAGGGTGTCAACTTTAAAGATCTCGGGTTACTTGTTGTTGACGAAGAACAACGGTTTGGTGTTTCACACAAAGAGTCAATGAAGAAACTCAAGACCAATGTTGACGTGCTCACACTGACTGCTACCCCAATTCCGCGCACTCTCGAGATGAGCCTCGTTGGAATTCGCGATCTCTCTTTGCTGCAAACACCTCCAGCCGATCGCCAGCCCATCCTCACCTTTGTTGGCGAAGAAGACGACCGTGTTGCTACCGAAGCAATCCGCCGTGAGTTACTGCGCGATGGCCAAGTGTTCTGGGTGCACAACCGAGTTGCCAGTATCGAACAACGAGCACAAGAGTTGCGCGATCTTGTTCCCGAGGCACGGATCGCAGTTGCACATGGCCAGATGGATGAAGGCCGACTCGAACAAGTTGTCATCGACTTCTGGGAAGGCAAGTTTGATGTCTTGGTGTGCACCACCATCATCGAAAGCGGCATCGACATGCCAACCGTGAATACGTTGGTCGTAGAGCGTGCAGATTTGCTCGGGCTAGGACAGTTGCATCAGATCAGAGGCCGCGTTGGTCGCAGCGGATCTCGCGCGTATGCCTATCTTTTCTACCCGCGCAACAAAGTTCTTTCCGAGGATGCATACGAACGCCTAAAAACAATCGGCGAGGCAACCGAACTGGGAAGCGGCTTCAAGATCGCGATGCGCGACTTAGAAATTCGTGGCGCAGGAAACTTGTTGGGAGAAGCACAAAGCGGACACATTGCAGCAGTTGGCTACGACCTGTATTGCCAATTGGTGACCGAAGCGGTTTCGGAAATGAAGGGTGAAGAAGTTGCGCCGATTGTTCCCGAACTCAAACTCGATGTTGCAACAAACGCCTATCTCCCCACCGATTATGTGTCCAAGGAAGAGTCGCGTCTTGATGCGTATCGACGACTCGCATCTGTCACTACTCATGCCGATGTGGCAGACATCCGCAACGAATGGATCGACCGCTACGGCCCACTACCCGAGCCGGCTCTTGCGCTGATCACAGTAGGTGAACTGCGAGCAGAGTGTCATCGCGTTGGTTTACGCGAACTCGTTGTGGCCGATGGCCGAGCAAAAATGCTGCCGATTACGCTGAAAGCAAGTCAACAGATGCGGTTAACTCGACTGGCAAAAAACAGCGACTGGAACGAGCAGACGAAGCAATTAACAGTCACACTTGCCCGCTCGCAGAATACGAAGCAGATTGACAACGGTGTGGTCGATTATCTCGTGTCGTTCCTGCAGGAACTGATTGACGAGAACTAGGCTTAACGAAATGTCACGCACCCCCACATCGGTTCTTCGTTTTGCAGGTGGTGTTTGCGCCGCCGCGTTACTCCTTGCTTCGTGCGGAGATTCAGCCGACACCAGCGCCGCCACTGTTAATGGCACTGGCGTTAACCAGCAAACACTCGAGGTAACACTCACCCAGCTTTCCGAAGCCGGCCAGATCGAACTGCAGGCTGGTGTCATCCCAATGGATGCAACACGGTCGGTGCTTGCCGCAATGATTCGCGGTGAAGCCACCACACAAATTCTTGCCAAGTACAAGATCAACATCACCGATGAAGATACGCAAACCGTGATTGATCAGGTGTCACAAGATGCCGGATATGACACGCTTGGCGAAGAGTTGAAGCAACTGATCATTGGTCTCAATAGTGGCGACCTAGCGTTATCCCGCGTCAAGGCTCCAACCGCTGCCGAGATCAAGTCCATGTACAACGAAGCACCTGTATCTCTTGGTGCAGTATGCGCACAGCACATTTTGGTCGAAGAAGAAGCAACTGCCCGAGAAGTCATTGATCTATTGAACGATGGCGGAAACTTCAAAGAACTCGCGGGCAAATACAGCACCGAACCAAACGCTGCAGAAACCGGTGGCATCCTTGGCTCAGTCGATGGAGACTGCATTTTGCTTACCGACTATCAGTCACAGTTTGATGCTGCGTTCACCGCTGGTGCACTCGGCGCCAAAGTTGGTGTACCAACTGGTCCGGTTAAGTCAAGTTTTGGTTATCACGTCATCTTGATTCGTCCATTTGACGACATCAAAGCATCATTGCAGTTCTTGTTGTCAAAAACTCCTGGCGAAATGTTGATGACCGGATATTTGGCAACAACACCAGTTGATGTTGCTTCGCAATACGGTCGCTGGGATACAGCAACCGGAAGAATCGTCGATCTGTAAGCCGCGCAACAATGGGCGATCACATTCCGGTCGGCCGTGTCACCATCGTTGGGCTTGGTCCAGGACCACGTAACACCGTTACACAAGCAACACTTGAGGCAATAGCAAACATCCCCCACCAGTTTTTGCGAACACGCAAGCATCCAACTGCTGACTTGCTGCCACACGCTCACAGCTTTGATGAACTGTACGAAGCACTTCCATCTTTTGACGATGTGTATGCAGCCATCACCGAAGCTGTTGTTGCAGCAGCACTTCAACACGGAGAAGTGCTGTATGCGGTGCCAGGATCGCCGCTCATTCTCGAAACGAGCGTGGCTCAACTCCGTGCCGACAACCGCATCACTGTCACCGTTCTACCAGCGCTAAGTTTCCTCGATCTTGCTTGGGAAGCACTGGGGATCGACCCCGTTAATTCTGGAGTGCGACTGATTGACGGTCATCGATTTGCGATCGAAGCAGCAAATGAACGAGGACCGTTACTCGTTGCTCAAGTGCACGCAGACTGGGTGCTCTCCGATGTCAAGCTTGCATTTGACGAAGCAGTTGGCAATGAGCCGATTGTTCTTCTTCATCATCTTGGATTAGAGGATCAACGACTCGAGCACACCACATGGCAAGAACTTGATCGTGCGCTTTCGCCCGACCATCTCACCACGTTGTACATTCCGCAACTGGCGCAACCGATAGCCGCAGAAATGGTGAAACTGCACCAACTCGCGCGCACATTACGCGAGCAATGCCCATGGGATATCGAACAGACCCATCAGAGCCTGATTAAGCACTTACTTGAAGAGGCATACGAAACAGTCGATGCATTGAACGAACTCGACCCAGATGATCCATCAACCGATGAAGCACTCATTGAAGAATTGGGCGACCTGCTGTATCAGGTGGAGTTTCATGCCACCATTGCCGAGCAAGAAGGACGCTTCACATTTGCTGATGTCGCTCGCAGCATCCACGACAAACTCGTGCGACGACATCCACACGTGTTTGGCAGCACCGTGGCTCACAGTGCCGATGAGGTTGTCTCGACATGGGACGAAGTGAAGCGACAAGAGCGAAAAGACAACGATTCAAAATCGGACTCGGTGTTTAGTGGTGTAGCAAAGGCAGCGCCAGCGTTGTCGTATGCAACCAAGCTGCAAAAGCGCGCAGCCGATGTTGGCTTTGATTGGCCAAATGCAGACGGTGCGTTTGACAAAATTCGTGAAGAGTCAGCAGAGATTCGTGAAGCACTGCGATTGAACGAGAGCACGGAAGCGATCCGCCTCGAACTTGGCGACCTGCTGTTTAGTGTTGTCAACCTGTCACGACATCTTGGCCACGATGCAGAAACTGCGCTTCGTGAGGCCAGCGATAAGTTCCGCTCACGATTCGAGTCTGTAGAGCGATTGGCGTCAGAGCGAAACATCGACTTGCATGTTGCCGACCTTGCCACGCTTGACGCATTGTGGGACGAAGCGAAAACGCGAAATTAATTTCACAACTGTGCGCTGACTAGCGTGTAGATATGAGCACTATCCAACAGGTAATGGGTCGCGAAGTTCTTGATTCACGCGGAAACCCAACAGTAGAAGTGGAAATCACGTTGCGTTCTGGTGCACGTGGCAGAGCGATCGTTCCCTCAGGCGCATCAACAGGCGAACATGAAGCAGTTGAGTTACGAGATGGCGGAAAGCGCTATCTCGGCAAGGGTGTTCAAAATGCCGTTGGCCATGTCAACGGTGCAATCGCTGCAGCCCTCATTGGTGCTGATGCCAGTGACCAGCAGTCAATTGACGACATCATGCTGAAGGCAGATGGAACAACAAATAAGTCCAAGCTTGGCGCCAACGCGATACTCGGTGCCAGCCTTGCAAATGCACACGCTGTAGCGAATGAACGCGGACTCCCCTTGTACAAGTCGGTGGGTGGCGATGCTGCATGCGCGCTGCCAGTACCGATGATGAACGTATTGAACGGCGGTGCTCATGCCGATAACAACGTGGACTTACAAGAGTTCATGGTGATGCCGATCGGCGCATCATCATTTTCGGAAGCACTGCGATGGGGCGTTGAGACGTACCACACATTGAAATCCATCTTGCATAAGCGCAAGATGGCAACGGCGGTTGGCGACGAAGGCGGTTTCGCACCAAACCTTGCAAGCAACGAAGAGGCAATCGCCATTTTGGTTGAAGCGATAGAGACCGCTGGCTTTGCACCAGGCAAAGACATTGCAATCGCACTCGACCCAGCAATGAGCGAACTGTTCAAGGATGGCAAATACCACTTAACAGGGGAAGGCAAAGTGTTGTCGAGTGATGAACTTGCATCATGGTGGGCAATGCTTGCCGGCAAATACCCCATCGTCTCAATTGAAGATGGCATGGCCGAAGACGATTGGGCTGGCTGGTCGACGCTGACCCAAAAACTGGGCGACAAGATTCAACTTGTGGGCGACGACCTCTTTGTCACCAATGTTTCACGTTTGCAGCGCGGAATTACCGAACATGTTGCCAACAGTGTGCTGATCAAGGTCAACCAAATCGGCACACTGACCGAGACATTGAGCACCATTGCCTTGGCATCACGCAACAACTACACCAGCGTGATGAGTCACCGCAGTGGCGAGACCGAAGATGCAACGATTGCCGACCTTGCGGTTGCAACAAACTGCGGTCAGATCAAAACTGGTGCTCCAGCGCGCAGCGACCGTGTTGCCAAGTACAACCAACTCTTGCGCATCGAGCAAGAGTTGGGCTCGAGGGCTCAATTCATGGGCAAGGCAGCGCTCGCTCCACGTTCGTAACGGTGCATTGCGACGGGATGACACAAATCCCCCATCGGTCAAGGCCAGAATAGAGCCGTGGCAATTGCAGATATCGATCTTCGCCGTGGGCGCAAGTCGCGAATTTCAGCCACCCCATTCGCCGTTATCGTGCTGCTCGCCCTTGTTACCGCGTTGTTTGTGTTCCCGGTTCGTTCATTCGTCAATCAACGTGCGCTACTTGCGCAAAAACAAGCAGAGTACGCCCAATTTGAAGACGACATCGAAAACCTGCAGGATCAAGTTACGTATCTGCAAACCGAGGCAGGGCTTCAAGATGCAATTCGCAACCAACTGGGGTATCTGCGATACAACGAACGGCGCTTGCCAATGATGGATCTTCCTGCGCTGTCGACAGAGCTTCCCGACCGCTGGCCCTACACCATCGTGTCCACCATCATGTTGGTACGCAGTCTCGAGGCTGCGCAACGTGCTGCACAGGGAGAAATTTCCCTTCAGCCGTTCAACCCCTAACCTGTCGTTAACTCATTCAACGCGAACGGAGTAATTGTGGCTGGAAGCATTCTTGGTAATCGGGTACTACGCAAAGAGGATCCAAAATTTCTCACCACGGGCGGCGTGTACGTAGACGACCTCACCAACGAACCACTGCTAGCCGGCGCCCTGCACGCAACCTATGTTCGTTCGACTATTGCTCACGCCAACATTTTGAGCGTTGATGTATCCGATGCATTGCAGTCCCCCGGTGTTGTTGCTATTTACACCGCACAAGATTTGCAACTCGAACCTGTTGCAGCAACATACAATCCCGCCGTCAAGCGAACGCTTCTTGCCAGTGGGAAGGTTCGTTATGTTGGTGAGCCTGTCGCTGTAGTACTCACCGAACTCGCTAATCAAGGCGAAGACGCAGCAGAAAAAGTAATCATCGATTACGACATGCTCGAGACACTTGTCGACATGGAACAGGCAATGACCAGCACCACACTGATCTACGAAGACTGTGGAAGCAATGTGGTGTTTGACAGCACTGCACTCGGCATGCCCGACAATACGGGCAACACGATGTTCGCCAACTGCGAAATTGTTGTCAACGGCCGATTCGTGAATCAGCGCGTTGCCCCTTGCCCGCTTGAAGTTCGTGGCTCGGCTGCAGCATGGGATAGCAACGGTCGACTCGTGCAATGGCTCAGTACACAACATGCGCAAGGCGCACGCGACGTGATGCAGGGTTCAAATAAACTGAACGCAGAACAAATCCGCGTCATCACCCCCGATGTGGGCGGTGGCTTCGGTGCAAAAATTGGCGCCTACCCCGAAGAGATCCTGCTCGGCCTTATCGCGAAAACAGCCGGGCGACCTGTGCGCTGGCGCGAAACCCGTAGTGAGTCAATGACTGCACTTGGCCACGGACGAGCACAAATCCAATACGTCACCATCGGTGGAACCAAAGCAGGAAAAGTCACCGACTACCAAATGCACGTCTTGCAAGACTCGGGTGCATGGGTAGATGTCGGTGCAATCCTTGCCCCATTCATGACTCGCCCAATGGCATCGGGCGTCTATGACATCCCAAACATTGAGGTGCGCACAACTTCGATTGCAACGAACACCACTCCTGTTGTTGCGTATCGTGGCGCGGGTCGCCCTGAGGCAACTGCAGCAATTGAACGCGCGATGGACATGTTTGCCGCAGAAATTGGCAAGGATCCCGCCGAAGTGCGTCGTATCAATCTCATTCCTAAGTTCCTTGAGCCGCATGCAACGTCAATTGGGCAGATTTACGATGTTGGCGATTACGAAGAGTCGCTTAATCGCGTGCTTGCAGCCGCCGACTACGCGTCATTGCGTAAAGACCAAGCAGCGCGCCGCGCACGTGGCGATGTGAAGCAATTGGGCATCGGAGTAAGCGTGTACGTCGAGATCACTGCGGGCGCAAGCAAAGGTGAGGTTGCCAAGATCGAAGTCACTCCTGATGGCCGTGCAATTGTGTACACCGGAACATCGCCGCATGGTCAAGGCCATGTCACATCATGGTCAATGCTTGCATCCGATCAAACTGGTATCTCCATGGACAACATTGAAGTGGTGTGGGGCGACACCGATCTTGTTCCACAAGGCGGAGGAACGATGGGTTCACGCTCGTTGCAACTTGGTGGAACCGCAGTCTTTGTTGCGGCTGGCGAATTAGTCGAACAAGCACGCAAACATGCTGCTCGATTACTTGAAGCCAACGAAGAAGACGTGGTGTTTGATAAGGCCGCTGCAGCGTTTCATGTTGCAGGCACACCAGCAGTTGCAAAATCGTGGGCGGATCTTTCAACAGCACTTGTTGCAGATGGTGGCTTAGTACAAGAAACCGACTACGCCTCGCAAGGCCCGACATTTCCATTCGGTGCTCACGTTGCCGTTGTTGAAGTGGACACCGAAACCGGTCAAGTAAAACTCATTCGCCACGTTGCCTGCGATGATGCAGGAAAAGTGTTGAATCCGTTACTCCTTGACGGACAAATCCACGGCGGAATCGCTCAAGGTGCAGCACAAGCGCTACTCGAAGAAGTGCGTTACGACAGTGATGGAAACCCCATCACATCAAATCTTGCTGACTACGCATTCATTTCGTCTGCCGAGTTGCCGAGTTTTGAAGTAATCCATATGGAAACCCCTACCCCTCGCAACCCTCTTGGAGCAAAAGGCATTGGTGAGTCGGGAACGATTGGATCTACCCCTGCAGTGCAATCTGCTGTTGTCGATGCGCTTGCGCATTTGGGTATCCGTCACATCGACATGCCTGCCACACCAGAGCGTGTGTGGACTGCCATCTCACAACACCGCTGAGTTCCTCCAACTACTGTTACCCCTCAACCAACTATCTATGGTGAGGGTATGACAGAACCCTTAGCAATGGCGCCAATCGTCGCCGAAAACCTGGTGCGACATTTTGGTGATGTTGAGGCGGTAAACGGTATTGATTTGCAGGTCAACGCCGGAGAAATATTCGGTTTCTTGGGGCCAAACGGCGCTGGAAAAAGCACCGTGGTGCGCATGCTCACCACGCTGCTGCGCCCAACTTCGGGCAAGGCATTCGTTGCAGGATTCGATGTAGCCAAACATCCAAACGAAGTCCGTCAGCGCATTGGCGTTGCACTACAAGACGCAGCCATCGACCCGTTGATGACGGGTGTCGAATTGTTGCGCTTGCAAGCCGTGTTGTACTCCATCCCAAAGTCGAAGATGAAGTCACGAGCCGATGAACTTCTTGAGCGTGTTGGTTTGACTGCTGCAGCAGATCGTCGCGTTGGTACATATTCGGGTGGCATGCGTCGTCGTCTCGACTTAGCACTCTCACTGATTCACCAACCAACGGTGTTATTCCTTGACGAACCAACAACTGGACTCGACCCAATGAGCCGAGTTTCGCTGTGGGAGGAAGTGCGCAGATTAAACAATGAGGGCACCACAGTGATGTTGACTACGCAATATCTGGAAGAAGCCGATCAACTGGCCGACCGCATTGCAATCATCGACAAGGGCGTCATTGTGCGCGAAGGAAAACCACAAGACCTGAAGGCCAGTGTTGGGTTCCCCACGTTGGTTGTCAATGTTTCACGCGATCAACACGAACTCGCCAAGTCGATCCTGATGGGTTTTGGCGATCTTCGACCAACCGCTGAAGGAACATTGGGTGTTGGCCTTCGTGGTGGAGCTGAGGCAGTTACTGACGTCGTGCGAAAACTTGATGAATCGTCAATACGTGTTCAGCATCTCGAGCTCAACGAGCCAAGCCTGGATGATGTGTTTGCCGAAGCAACCGGGCATCGCCTTGAGGGT
>JAURJB010000027.1 GCA_030832455.1 Acidimicrobiales bacterium | reverse complement strand
CTCCACGTTGTGTCGATGCCTGCAACCATGAGCAAGATGATGGTGCCAACAACGTGTTGTGGCGACAATGGCTGATCATAAATTTTTGCATTGAGCAAGAAACCAATGAGGTCATCTTTTGGATTCTCGATGTGATCTTGCACGTGCTTTGTGAGATACGCATCCAACTTCTCAAATCCGCCTTGACGCTCGCCAAACTCGGCACCGATTTCTTCAAGCACCATATGCACGGTTTCGCGGAAGTAGTCGCTATCTTCTAGCGGCAAGCCGAGCATGCGAGCAATGACATACACGGGAATGTTTTGTGCATATTGCACGGCTGCGTCAATGGTTGGACTGTCGCCCATGTTGTCGATGAGTTCGTTACACAAGCGACGAATCTCGGGCTCCCACTCGGCAACTACCTGAGGACTAAATGCGGGGAGCAAGAGCCGACGTGCATCGGCATGAAACGGTGGGTCGGAGGTAATCGGCGGCGCACCACCAATTGGTGCGGTAGAGACCCATTGATCACGCGGTGGCTTGTTTGACAACACGGCACCTTCGGACGAAAAATGATCAGTGTCACGCGCAACTGCCGAAACATCAGCATGTGAAACAGGAAGCCATGCACCGCCATACCGGTTGGTATGTGCAACTGGGCATTCACCTCGCAACTGGTCCCAGATTTGGTGGGCGTTTTGGTTGTATGCCGGATCGGCGTGGTCCCAGTCGGTTTCCCAACTATTCACTGGTTTTACGGTTGCCATGTCCAAAGGTTACTCACGGGTGAGGCAGACTTTCGGGTCGTGGGATCACTGTTTATTTTGTTGCCTCCGTCAGAAGGTAAAGCGCAAGGTGGTCGGGCGTCGACCAAGTGGCGCGAAAACTCTGGCCTTTTTGGCAAGCAACTCAGTAAACCACGCACCGAAATTGTGAACCAATTAATCAAGGTCAAAGGCGGCGATGAAAAACTGCTCGGTGTTGGCAAAGCCCACCTCGTTCGGGCCAAGGCGGCGAATGCAACATTGCGCGGAGCACCAACGTTGCCCGCACACGAGCGCTACACAGGCGTGGTGTGGGATCACCTTGACCTTGCGTCGCTCACTGCCGCACAACGCACACGCGCACTAAAAAGCATCGTCGTTATTTCGGGATTACTTGGTGCAGTAAGTGCCGCCGACCCAACTCCCGACTATCGACTCAAAATGGGCGCCCGTCTTGCACCATTTGGAATGCTCTCTAAGTGGTGGCATGACTCGCTATCAGAAACACTAAACAAGACATGTGCTGGTTCAGTGGTGATTGATTTACTTCCGCAAGAACACCGAGCAGCGTTTACCATTTATCCAGCAACAGTCAGTGAGTATTACGTCGTGGGGCTGAATGAAAAGTCAGGAAAAGCTGGTGGTCACGATGCCAAAGCTGCAAAAGGTCGACTTGCACGCCACATCATTACCGAATGCACCACGTCATCCAAAGCACTGGCAAGCATCCGTAGTTTTCGCGACCCACGATTTGTTGTCACGATAAACAAATAGCTACTTCAGTTTGTCGTTGAAAAACTGCAGCACACGCTCCACTGCTTTGGGTTGAATCTGCTCTGTCAACACGGAGTGATCTTGTTTATTTGTTGATGCAAACTCAACTGCAATAAAGGCATCACCTAAAAGTTTGTGCAATGTTGCAAACCTCGTACCTACAAGTTTGTCTCCGGTATACCGCAAACCCAAAACTTGGCAACCTGTTTGCGCACGCTCTACTACTCGAGCTTGATCAGATTCGCTGAGGTTGAGATCTGCAGCGCGACTACCACCAATTGCAAACGGTAACGAAGGTTGCGATAGCACCGGAGCAACCACGATGTCGTCGACCATCATGCCAAGAGCAAAACCACCGCTAAAACACATGCCAACTGCACCCACACCAATACCCCCGACTTCTGCATGCAGCTGACGTGCAAGTGCACGTAACCACGAAATAATTGGAGACGTTTTGTGCATCGCCATCGTGGTGAACTCACGTGAAATACAGACTTTTGCCATTGATTGAGCAATGTATGCACCCGATGGGCTACGGCCCACTTCACCGACAAGCAACGGCATCACCACAGTGAAGCCTTCGTTGACTACGCGTTCTGCGAACTCGATGACGTTAGGAGTGACTCCAGGAATTTCATGAACCACGATGACAACAGGCCCTGAGCCTCTTCGCCATGTTGAGTGTGTGACACCCTCATGAGTGAACGATGATTGATCCCAACCTGCAATGTACATGGTTCAGCACCCCTAACGTGGTCTTGCTACACCTACTACTCGCGACCAATATACGGCACTGACTTTGACCACGTCACCTGTGCGTGGCGCATGCACCAACTGACCGTTGCCCAAGTACATCCCCACGTGGTGAATTGGATAACCACTAAAAATAAGATCGCCAGGCTGAATCGCGGCTGTTGGGATGCGATTTAAACCCGCATACTGCGTTCGCGATGTACGCGGAATACCAACGCCTGCAACTCCCCACGCCCATGATGTGAGACCGGAGCAGTCAAAAGAAACACCTGGAGATTTTGAACCAAAGCGATAACGCACTCCCAACTGCGACAATGCAGCGCGAATTGCTGCGCCGGCCTTAGAAGATGCAGGCGCAACGTTTGCATACTTTGCGCCTTTGAATTTCGCCGCTTCCTTTTGCGCAGATTCCAATGCAGCAGACTCACGACGCTGACGCTCGGAGCGCAATGCGGCACCCAGTTCGGCTTCAGCTTGTGCCTGACGCTGTTCATACGTTGCTGCCAAAGATTCGGCTCGGTCAAGTTGCGACGCTGCGAACACTGCAGCAGTTTCAGCCTTCTTCTTTTGTTTTTCTAATGTGGCTCGCTCTTTAGCGAGTTCATCAATTACACCTTGCAATGCGTCCGTGTTTCCAACACCGGTATTCAATGCGACACCTGTTAGGTACTTCTTGCGAACAATGTCGCTCAGCGTGCTGGATGAACCCAAAATGCTTGATACGCCGCTCGACAACCCACCCTGGGTAAAAGACTTCAGCGCCAGTTGCTTTAGTTGACGTTGCATTTCGCCCAATTCAGCTTCTTTTAGCGCGATGCGCTTTTCCGTGTTCTTGATTTCGACTGCAATGTCTTCCATGTCATTAACAGCAAGCGCATATTCTTCGCCAAGCAAATCAATCTGCTCACCGAGGCGGTCGAGTTCGGCGATGATCTGGTTCACCCGCTGCTGCTCGTCGCTTGACGACCCGGTCGCGGGTTGAATGCCGAGTGCTCCGGCAGGCGTCGAGGAATAACCCACAGCCACAGAAGTGGTGAGGATGATGGCCACCGCTAACGGTGCGCTTCGACGTATACGCCCAATGGCGCCACGGATCATGATGGCTCTATCCTACTGATTGTTACGGTTTGATGTCAGGGCGCTCAAACCCTTACCCAGCATCACTCCCACTCAATAGTGCCCGGTGGTTTCGACGTGACGTCATAGACCACTCGGTTGATCCCCTTCACCTCATTAATGATGCGGGACGACATTTTCTCGAGCAAGTCATAGGGCAAACGGGCCCAGTCAGCAGTCATGGCGTCATCGCTGGTAACCGCCCGAATGATGATCGGTCGACCATAGGTGCGCTCGTCGCCCATCACACCCACCGAGCGAATATCGGCAAGTACCGCAAATGCCTGCCAGATCTCGCGCTCTAGTCCCGCAAGTTTCACTTCCTCACGCACAATGGCATCGGCCTCTTGCAAGATGGCCACTTTGTCGGGCGTTACTTCGCCAATGATCCGCACGCCAAGACCTGGGCCCGGAAATGGTTGTCGCCATACAATTTCATCGGGCAACCCCAGTTCGGTTCCCACCTTGCGTACTTCATCTTTAAACAACGTGCGCAATGGTTCACACAGTTTTAGTGTCATGTCGTCGGGTAGTCCGCCAACGTTGTGATGGCTCTTGATCACACTTGCAGTGCCGTCTACCCCGCCGCTTTCAATCACGTCCGGGTACAACGTGCCCTGAACTAAAAACTTTGCATCGGTGATGCCACCCGTGTGTTCTTCAAAGATGCGTACAAACGTTTCACCAATTGCTTTGCGCTTTGCTTCGGGCTCGGTAATCCCTTTGAGTTTTTCAAAAAATCGTGCACCGGCATCGACATGAATGAGTTCTATCCCCATGTTGCGCTTAAAGGTTTCAACAACTTGCGCGCTTTCGTTTTTACGCATCAACCCGATGTCCACATAGATACATGTCAACTGATTTCCAATTGCTTTGTGCACCAGTGCCGCAGCAACTGCTGAATCAACTCCACCAGAGAGACCACAGATCACGCGTTCGTTGCCAACAAGATCGCGAATCGCTTGCACTTGATCGTCGACAATTGATGACATGGTCCATGAACGATCGGCACCAGCAAGTGCGTACAAAAAGTTATCGAGCACGTCTTGGCCATGCTCAGAGTGTGCAACCTCTGGGTGATACTGCACGCCCCAAATCTTTCGACTCGCACTTTCAATCACCGCCATCGGTGCATCTGGCGTGCTGGCAGTGGCAACGAACCCACTAGGCAACACAGACACGGCATCAAAATGGCTCATCCACACATTGAGTTGAGCGGGAATCGCGTCGGGGTGCAGTTGCGAAACCGAACCCGCAATGCGCTGCAACTGTGTGCGCCCATATTCACCACGACCACCGCGAGCAACTTCACCTCCTAATTGCTGGGCAATCAACTGACAGCCATAACAAATACCCAAAATAGGAATGCCCAGTTCGTAAATTTCTGGGTCAAGTAGGGGCGCCCCTTCAACGTGCACACTTGCCGGGCCACCCGACAAGATGATGCCAATTGGGTTGCGCTTACGCACTTCTGCTGCCGAAATGCGATGCGGCACAATCTCGGAATACACCTGCGATTCCCGCACTCGGCGCGCAATCAATTGGGCGTATTGGGCCCCAAAATCAACCACCAAAACTGTTGGCTGCATTGTGGATTCGGAGGCCATAGAGACACATGACCTTAGTTGAGGACTGGCAATCGGCTGACAAAAGTGTGACGATGGAAGCGTGTCGTATTCGCTTCGCTTTTCCACCGCCTCCCCAGACGATCCCTCTAGCGAGACAACGATTGCTGATCAGTTGAGCGGAATGGATTACAGCGCGTGCGTCGGGCTGTACCAAAAGCCTGGTTGTGGAACTAAACCCATCCTCTCGGGCGATCGCGGCGGCGCCATGCAACTTGTCGTATTTGGAATTTTGATTGCGGGCATGGCAGTTATTGGCATTCGCATTGCTCGCAGTATTCGGGCAAGAGATAAGGCGCTCGAGCCAACCGAGTAGTTTTTCCACGTGTTGAAAAACCGTGGGGTACTTGGTGTAGTTCTTGGACTCATTAGTGCATCGCTGTATGGAGTCACCCCCATATTCGTGTATCACGCAACCGAACATGGAGCTGACTCGTTTGGGTTGATGACATCTCGCTATGTGATAGCCGTGATTATTTTGCTGGCTGTTCGCATCGTGAAGCTAGGTATTGACAAATGGCCAGAACGCCGACTGAGCCTTCGATTGTTTCTGCTTGGCGCAGTTGGTTTGTACGCGAACAGCATTTGCATGTTCACCGCGTTTGACTATCTGCCAAGCGGACTCGCAATGGTGTTGTTCTATTTCTACCCAATCTTGGTGGTGTTTTTTGGATGGGTGTTCTACCGACATGTTCCGCCAAAAATCATCTGGCCGTGCCTTGCCATCACATTGATTGGTGTTGCGTTCAGCGCCAGTGAACTATCGGGTGGACAAGCAAAGGGAGTTGTCATCATCGTGTTTGGAGCATTTGCCTACTCCATGTATTCCGTGCTTGCCGCAGCATCAATGCCGAAAACTGATTTGTTATCTGGGCTCATCCTCATATTTGGTGGTGCCGGATTTACGTTCATCGTCGTATGGTTACTCGACCCACCTGGTCTGCCGACAACGATGCCGTTTACAGCCGACGTATGGTTGCCTGCTCTTGAGATTGGAATTGTTGGCACCATCGGCGCGATGGGCATTTTCTTTGCTGGAATGAACCTGATCGGTGCGAGCAAAAGCGCAGTGGTTCAAACGTGGGAAGTATTTATTGCCCTGTGCAGCGGCACGTTCTTCTTGAATCAGGATTTCAGCCCTCGCCAATTGTTTGGTGCAGTGCTCATTTTGAGTGGCGTGATTGTGCTTCTCCGAGTAGAGGTCAAGCAAAATAACCCCGATATCCTGTTACCCACATAGCAATGTGAGTACTTCTTGCAGGGTTGGGTGAAATCCCCTACCGGCGGTGAAAGCCCGCGACCCCCACGAGCAATCGTGGGGCTGATCTGGTGAAATTCCAGAGCCGACGGTCATAGTCCGGATGGGAGCAAGAAGGCGAGGGTTGCGCTTGCATGTGCACGAACCGCTACTTGCGGTGCGCTCGCCCATGCCGGTGTTGCTTTTGTCGTCTTCGCTCTGCCCTGCACGTCGTTCGCACGGCGCGACAACACAAGGGCAACACACGTGAACACACTTGACGAACAGTACATGCGATTGGCAATCACCACTGCCAATGATGCACGTCTGCGTTCGCGCCCAAATCCATGGGTGGGTGCTGTTGTTGTTTCGTCACGTGGCGAAGTGTTTACCGGCGCGACTCTTGAACCTGGTAACGCACATGCCGAAATCGTTGCGTTGAATGCTGCCGGGAAAAATGCTGCTGGAGCAACACTGTTCTGCACACTTGAACCATGCAGCCACACTGGGCGCACTGGCCCATGCACGCAAGCAATCATTGATGCAGGAATCTCGCGCGTCGTTGTCGGAACTATTGATCCAGACACGAAGGTTTTTGGAAGTGGCGTGCAACAACTCCGCAATACAGGCATCACCGTTGATGTTGGTGTGCTCGAACACGACGTGCGCACACAACTCGCTCCGTACTTACATCATCGATCAACCGGTAGACCATTCGTAGTTCTCAAATTGGCAAGCACCATTGATGGTTGCATTGCTGCAGCCGATGGGTCGAGCAAATGGATTACCGGCGAAATCGCGCGCAAACGAGTGCACCAACTGCGTGCCGAAAGTGATGCAATTGTGGTGGGTGCCGGAACTGTTCGTGCAGATAATCCATCACTTACCGTTCGCGACGTACATGGACCATCGCCACGACGCGTTGTGTTGGGAGCCGTTGACGCATCGGCACAGGTGCATCCGTGCACGCAATGGACAGGCACACTTCCCGACCTGCTCGACACATTGGGCAAAGAAGGCGTTGTGCAATTACTGGTTGAAGGTGGAGCACGAGTTGCTGCATCGTTTCATCGCGAACGTTTGATCAACCAATACATCATGCATATCGCACCGGTCATTGCCGGAGGAGATAACGCCGCAGGAGTTTTTGCAGGCCCAGCTGCCGCAACCATGTCAGACATGTGGCGTGGACGCGTGGTGTCAACCACCAATCTTGACGGCGATATCGAAATCATTCTCGAACCGAATCTCAACTAAAGGACCCCAAATTGAGCAACAAGCAAGTTGAAATGTCACCTATTGAAGACGTGGTTGCGGCGATCGCTCGTGGCGAAATGATCGTCATGGTGGACGACGAAGACCGCGAGAACGAAGGCGACCTCATTATGGCCGCACAGTTCGCAACACCAGAAAAGATCGCCTTCATTGTGCGCCATACATCGGGAGTCGTCGTTGCTCCACTTTCTGGCGAGCGTTGCGACGACTTACGACTCCCCCTCATGGTCGACAACAACACCGAAAGCCACCGCACGGCATTCACCATTTCAGTTGACTTTTTGGAGGGCACTTCAACAGGCATCTCTGCATCCGATCGCGCAGCAACACTTCGTGCACTCGCAGATCCAAAGATCTCCCACTCGGCATTTGCCCGCCCAGGGCACATCTTTCCGCTACGTGCTCGGGAAGGTGGTGTGCTGAAGCGCGCTGGCCATACCGAAGCCGCAGTCGACCTTGCTCGCCTTGCCGGTTTGCAGCCTGCTGGAATCATTTGCGAAATTCAAAACGACGACGGCACGATGTCGCGCTTGCCCGACCTGCGCACGTTCTGTGCCGAGCACAACTTGTTGCTCTCTTCCATTGCCGACCTTGTTGAATACCGTCGTCATCACGAACGACTTGTTGAGCGCATGGGTTCTGCAGCGGTTCCAACCGAATGGGGTGGCTTCACCTGCGTTGCATACAAGAGCACCATCGACGGAATCGAGCACCTTGCGTTCGTGAAGGGTGATGTCAGCGATGGCACACCTGTGCTGACCCGCGTGCACAGCGAATGCTTGACCGGCGACGTGTTTGGCAGCAAGCGTTGCGACTGCGGCCCACAACTTGCAGCGGCAATGCAACAAATTGATGCTGAGGGAAGAGGCGTTGTTGTCTACCTTCGCGGACACGAAGGACGTGGCATCGGTATCGGACACAAAATTCGTGCGTACTCACTGCAAGACGAAGGTTTTGACACTGTTGACGCCAATACCGAACTTGGGCTTCCAGTCGACAGTCGCGAATACGGAATTGGAGCACAAATTTTGGCCGACCTTGGTGCACGCGAGCTTCGCCTGATGACTAACAACCCCGCTAAGTACGGCGGCATCGCTGGCTACGGCTTAAGCATCGTGGAGCGCGTGCAACTTGACATTGCACCAACCCCTGAAAACGAGGCCTACCTGCGCACCAAGCGCGATCGCATGGGCCACGTATTCGACGGATCAGACATTGCAACACCAAAGAAGGGAAAATAGGTGATGGCAACTTTTGAAGGATCACACGACGGTAAAGGTTTGCGCGTAGGCATCGTTTGCTCGCGCTTCAATGAATTCATTGTCAATGCATTGCTCGAAGGCGCACTGCGTGGACTTGCAAGTCATGGCGTGTCTGAATCTGACATTGATGTTGCTTGGGTTCCTGGTGCGTACGAAATTCCTATAACAACAAAAGCAATGGCAGTAACTGGCCGCTACGACACCCTTGTCACCCTCGGCGCAGTAATTCGTGGTGAAACCGCACACTTCGAATACGTTGCAGGCCCTGTTGCCGACTCAATCGCACAGATTCAACTCGAAACGGGCATGCCGATCGGCTTTGCTGTGCTTACGGTTGAAAATGTGGAGCAGGCAGTCGAACGCTCAGGCCCTGGTGCAGGAAACAAAGGCGAAGAGGCAGCAGTCGGGGCAATTGAAATGGCCAACGTGTTGAAGGCAATTCGCAAAAAATAGTTACAAGTCAGACAGTCAACACTGAATTAAGAAGCAACAGCTGTCTCCAGGAATGGCTTGTCACCCAGGATTGTTGCGCGATGCATCACCCGGCGATGCGGCATGTAATCGGCAGTTGCATAATGTTGCGTCAGTCGATTGTCCCAAAATGCAAGGTCGTACTGCTTCCACTTCCATCTCACCGTGAACTCAGGTCTAGACACATGCGATGTCAAATAAGCAAGAACCATTTCACTCTCGCGGGTTGATAGCTCCATAATTCGCGTCGTAAATGAATAGTTAACAAAGATTCCACGTTGCTTGCTGACGGGATGCGTTCGAACAACCGGATGCACCACCGGTGGATTTTTTAGTCGCGCGCTCTCAACCATTTTGCGAGTTTCTGGAGAATTGCCGTATCGCTCAATCGTGAATGATGCTGCAATGTCGTGTTCTGCGGTCAAGGTAAGGATAAATTCCTTAAACGAATCAGAAAGAGCCTCATATGCAGCGATGCCACTCGCCCACAGTGTGTCGCCGCCAAATGGAGGCAATACTCGAGCAGAGAGCAACGCCCCGAGAGGAGGCCGCTCGATGAATGTCACGTCTGTATGCCACTCATCGCTATCTGGTGGATTCTTGTCGTTTGTATCGAGCACAATTATTTCCTTGGCAACACCCGAATTGGGATAAATGGGGTGTATGTGCAATTCCCCAAATCGCTGTGCAAGATCTCGGTGTTGTACTGGGGTGAGCGGCTGATCCTCAAAAAACAAAACCTGGTGCTCAACAAGATGCGCCGAAATTTCATCACGCAGATCATCAGATAGAGGCTGGCAAAGGTCCACCCCTGTTACAAGCCCACCAAGTGCCGGCGATATCCGAGTTACCTGCATAGAGGAAAGATTAGCGAGCAATTGCCTAACACCGATAAGCGCTTCTTGTGCGCACATCTAAATCAATCTCGGTACACATTGTCTGCAGGGCAACCGCCCGGAATACGAAAGGCATCGATCATGGGCGTCTTGCTCACTTCGCTCGTTGCGGTCACGAGCCTGCTGACCGTCCAACTCCCCGATCGACTTACCCCGCCATCATTTGAAACACCGATCGAAGCCGTGAGTTATGTGATGTTTGATCTTGAGTTCACCACATTTACCCGTGAGAGATTCCGACTCAAACGTGCATACCCACACCTCGACTGGACAACTGATGGCTGCTCTGCACCTGTCGTTGGGGGCGAAGGACGATCGTTCAATTTCACGCAGGCATGTATCCGTCACGATTTTGGATATCGCAACGCCAAACGGCTGGGGCGCTTCACTGAATCAACGCGCGCCGAAATAGACAAACAGTTTCTGCGAGATCTTGAATCATCATGTTCACGACAAGTGCGCACCCGTAAAGTTCGTTGCACATTGTGGGCAGAAACCTTTTACGTTGCGGTGCGGGCAACCGGCAGTTAGCGAATTACGCCCATTCTTTCAACACTGCAATATTGATAAGTTGATGCAGCATCTTTCCCGTTACACCCCACACTGTTTCATCATCTAAGTGAAAGAAATGAATCTGATACTGATTTGGTGGTGATCCCCAATGCTCTTCGACATATGTGTCGTCTCGCACCAGATCGATTAATGAAACAGAGAATACACGATCAACCTCGCCATTCACTGCAGTAAGTGCCGGAGGTTGTTCAAGATGTGCAACAACAGGAACAATGTGGCTATTGCTGACGTATGTAGACAACGCACTCATTTCGCCAATCACGCGAACGTGTGATGGATGAAGATTGATTTCTTCATTTGCTTCACGAATTGCAGCCTCGACAAACGACTCGCCCGCATCCACACGTCCACCAGGAAACGACACCTCGCCTTTGTGGTTGGTGAGTTGTTGCGATCGACGCGTCAACACCACCTCAGGGCCACGAGCACCGTCAAAAATCGGCACTAACACCGCTGAGGCTCGCGAACCAGGCGGTGGTGGGGCTTGCTCGAGTCGCTGAGTAAAACGTTGCAACCGAGCAATTAGTTCGGCGGTATTTGTGAGCGGAGAATGATCCAGTTTGGCAAACGGGTTTGTTGGCCGAACCCACACCGCTGCAGGGCGAGGAATTACCTGATTGCCACCCGCACGCAACATGACAAATCTACGCTTGTGGCGTCCATCCACTTGCAGCGAGTTGACGAATGACTTCGTCGAGGCCTGCAGTCTTTAAATTGGCAAGTGTTTTGCCTGGTTGCTCTTCGCCACGCTCCCAGGTTTCCCATGCTGTACAAATTTTTTCAAGATCGGGTGCTGGTGTTGTGAAGCCCATGCGATCAGCCTAACCACGAGTCGTTGGTTGCGCACCACGCTTCGCATAGTTAGTGCCCAAAACAACAACACCGAGCACTACTCCAACACCGAGTAACGCAAGGCGACCATTCGTCTCAAGATCGGCAACAAACGACAACATCAAACAAACAACAATGATGAGCCAGTCAATCAAGCGATGCACTGGTCGACCGATCCATTTAAACGCGCTCAAAATTCCATCAGTTACTGCGGTATTTATCAACATGATGATGCCGACAACTGCAGGAATCGTTGGTTCTTTCAGTTGCGCCGACATCATGACAAGACCGCCAGCAATTGCATACTCAACAAATTGATGTAACCAGAAACCGCGACCATTCGATGCCATGGCTCACCACATTAGAAGACAAATGAAAATGCCTCGGGTTTTCACCCGAGGCATTTTCTACTTGTTGATGTTCGTTTGGGAAACGACTTACATCATTCCCATTCCGCCACCTGGCATACCGCCGCCTGCTGGTGCGCCATTCTTGTCTGGCTTGTCAGCTACGAGGCATTCAGTGGTGATTACCAGTGCGGCAATTGATGCTGCATTTTGCAATGCTGCACGAGTCACCTTGGCTGGGTCAATGATTCCGGCTTTCACCATGTCGACGTATTCGCCAGTTGCAGCATTGAGCCCAATGTTGCCCTTTTCTGACTCAACACGCTGGATGGCAACTGCACCTTCCATACCTGCATTGTCGGCAATGTGGCGACCAGGAGCCGTCAACGAGTCGTACACGCTGCGGGCACCTGTTGCTTCGTCACCCTTGAGTGATTCAACAACCTTGAGTACTGCGGGACGAGTACGAATCAGTGCGGTACCGCCACCGGCGACCACGCCTTCTTCGATTGCTGCACGAGTTGCCGAAACGGCGTCTTCAATGCGGTGCTTCTTTTCCTTCAGTTCAACTTCGGTTGCTGCGCCTACCTTGATCACTGCTACACCGCCAGCCAGCTTGGCCAAGCGCTCTTGCAATTTCTCGCGGTCCCAGTCGGAATCGGTGTTGTCGATTTCGGCCTTGATCTGGTTGATTCGGCCAGCCACTTCGTCTTTGGCGCCTGCGCCGTCAACGATGGTGGTGTTGTCTTTGTTGATGATGACGCGCTTTGCACGGCCCAACAGGTCAAGCGACACGTTCTCCAACTTAAGTCCAACTTCTTCGCTGATGACCTGTCCACCGGTGAGTACCGCCATGTCTTGCAACATCGCCTTACGACGATCGCCAAAGCCTGGTGCCTTCACTGCGGTTGAGTTGAAAGTTCCGCGGATCTTGTTGACAACGAGTGTCGCAAGCGCTTCGCCTTCTACGTCTTCAGCAATGATCAGCAACGGACGGCCTGTCTTCATGACGCCTTCGAGTACTGGCAACATTGCCTGCACAGTTGCGATCTTGCCCGAGTTGAACAAGATGTATGGATCATCAAGAACTGCCTCTTGACGATCTGCATCGGTAACGAAGTATGGCGAGAGGTAGCCCTTATCGAACTGCATACCTTCGGTGAACTCGAGTTCAGTTCCGAATGTGTTGCTCTCTTCAACGGTTACAACACCGTCTTTGCCAACCTTGTCGATTGCATCTGCAATAACTTTGCCGATTGACGCGTCTGCTGCAGAAATGGTTGCAACGCTGGCGATGTCGCCCTTGTCGTCCACTTCTTTTGCCTGACTCTTGATCGACTCAACTGCTGCAGCAACTGCCTTTTCGATACCGCGCTTCAAACCCATTGGGTTCGCACCGGCTGCCACGTTGCGCATGCCGTGTTGCACCATTGCTTGTGCAAGCACTGTTGCAGTGGTGGTTCCATCACCGGCTACGTCGTTGGTCTTGGTTGCTACTTCTTTAACAAGCTGAGCACCCATGTTCTCGAATGGATCTTCGAGTTCAACTTCTTTTGCGATTGACACACCGTCGTTCGTAATGGTTGGTGCGCCGAACTTCTTATCAAGTACCACGTTGCGACCCTTAGGTCCGAGTGTCACTTTTACTGCGTCGGCGAGCTTGTTCACACCGGCTTCAAGCGCGCGGCGTGCTTCTTCGTCAAATTTCAATTGCTTGGCCATATTTGTTTTGGTCCTTTGCGTGTTGGAGGGAAATGTTTAGGGAATCAGGCAACAACTGCGAGCACATCGCGGCTGGTGAGAATGAGCAGGTCGTCTCCACCATGGGTGACTTCGGTTCCGCCGTACTTGCTGTACAGAACAACGTCGCCAACTTTGATGTCGAGTGCGAAGTGCTTGCCTTCGTCGTCGCTCCAGCGGCCTGGGCCTACGGCGAGCACGGTGCCCTGCTGTGGCTTCTCCTTAGCGGTGTCTGGGATAACGAGACCAGATGCGGTGGTCTGCACTGCTTCGCTTGGCTTGACCACAATGCGGTCGTCTAGGGGCTTCAAGTTCATATGTGAGGTCCTCCGTGTGGCGTGTTCCGGGTGGTTCACGCGGTTGGTTTTTCGGTTAGCACTCAACGAGTGCGAGTGCTAATGATACGGACTCAGAGCCCGATTTTCCAACTGAGCCCACACTGGGCAAGCAGTTGACCCAGCGGCTCGAGCGGCAGGCCCACCACCGTATGGAAACGGCCCTGCACCGACTCCACCAGCCGCCCTCCGTCACCCTGCAGGGCATATGCACCAGCCTTATCCAACGATTCACCTGTTGCCAGGTACCAGTCCATTAATTCGGGGGCGATTGACACCATGGTCACGGTGGCGGAATCCACCGTGTGGGCCTGTTGGTCACCTCGCACCACTGAAACCGCCGTATGCACTGTATGCGAACGACCTGACATCTCGTTCAACATCACACGTGCTTCATCGATGTCTGCGGGTTTGCCATAAATCTGACCATCAACATCAACCGTGGTGTCGGCTGCAATCACCACCACATCACTTCCACTCAATCGTTGCGCAATCACCTGCGCTTTGCTCTGTGCAAGTCGTTGCACATGGGCAAGCGGAGTCTCATGGGCAAGCGGAGTCTCATCAATATCGGCAGGTTCAATTTCAAAAGACATCACTCCTTCACCGAATATCTCATCGAGGAACTTTGTCAACAGATCAATGCGTCGCGGCGAGCGTGAGGCAAGAACAATATTTGGTTGAGCGCTACTCGGAGGTTCCATATCAAGATCAGCCGCCACTCAGTCGCATGACTTCACCATCATCTGGGATCGTCATGTCGTCACGGTCATCAAGGTAACCCTCTGGCAAAATCACTTTGATCGGACCATTGGTGTGTCCGCGCGCGATGCGTTCGCCACCTTCGACGATCGCAGCACGTGCATCCAACATTGCCGCCAGTGCGCGCAACTCATCAAGCGATTTCACTTCTGCAAACTTGCGGCGCATCTCTCCGCCAACGGGGTAACCCGTCAGATACCAACTGGTGTGCTTGCGGAAGTCGCGAATGCCACGATCTTCATCAAGGTGCGCACATAAACCTTCGGCGTGTTCCAGCATCACTGCAAGCACATCGCCGAGTTTTGGCGTTTCGCTAATCGGTCTGCCACAGAACACATCCACCAAGTCGCGAAACAACCATGGCTTACCTAAACAACCGCGGCCAATCACCACGCCATCACAGCCTGTTTGTTCAACCATGCGCAGAGCATCTTGTGCTTCCCAAATATCGCCGTTACCTAACACGGGTATCGACGTAACTGCTTGCTTCAATTCGGCAATCGCTTCCCATTGTGCGCTTGGCGCATAGTGCTGCTGCGCCGTTCGTGCATGCAATGCAATTGCAACTGCACCTGCTTCTTCACAAATCAAACCTGTTTCGATAAACGTGATCAAATCGTCGTTGATACCCATGCGGAACTTGCACGTGATGGGAATGCCGTATTCGCGACCAGCAGTCACTGCAGAAGAAACAATGGCGCGCAACAATTGACGCTTAAGTGGCACCGCTGCCCCACCACCACGACGTGTCACCTTTGGTGCAGGGCAACCAAAATTCAAGTCAATGTGATCAACTGCGTTTGCTTTACCCAGCTTGTGCACTGCACGGCCCAACATTTCGGGATCACTGCCGTACAACTGCAGCGAACGGAAATCTTCATCCGGGCCAAACTTCAACATCGTGTCGGTTTTGCGATTGCCGTGCACAAGGCCAGTTGCCATGATCATTTCGTTGACATACACAAGACCAGGGCCAAACTTGCGGCACAGTGAGCGAAACGGCGCATTGGTTACACCAGCCATGGGAGCCAACACCACAGGCGGCCACACACTGCGTTCGCCCAGCTGCAACGCAGGCAACAGTGCCGTTGCGGGGATTGGTGTGTCGGTGGCAGTCATGATGTGCTCAGTTGGTGCGGTCGGTCAACTTGAGATTAGGCATTGCGCCCATACTCAAATCGCTCGGCCCGTCTTGCAATAAACGGTACCAACCAGCAGAGGCAATCATTGCCGCATTATCAGTGCACATTGCCATGCTTGGCAACACCAACCGCCAGCCCGCTTGCGCACACACTGCAGTCATCTTTTCGCGCAACAGCGAGTTGGCCGCAACGCCTCCACCGAGCGCAATGGTTTTTGCGCCAATGTGTTGGGCCGCCTTCATCGACTTTGCCACCAGCACATCAACTACTGCGGTTTGAAACGAAGCCGCCACATCTTGCGTTGACACTGCAGGATGTTTCCGCACGTAATTGACTACTGCTGTCTTTAATCCGCTAAACGAAACATCAAACCCATCGTGCAACATTGCGCGCGGAAACTCAATTGCGCGAGCGTTGCCCAACTTTGCTTCACGATCAATCGCTGGTCCTCCTGGGTGACCAAGGCCCAAATAACGTGCAACTTTGTCAAAGGCCTCACCTGCTGCGTCGTCAATCGTTTGTCCAACGATTGAATAACGACCGTGCGACTCCATATTCACCAACAGTGTGTTTCCACCTGACACCAAGACAACCAACATCGGAAACTCAACATGTTGATCATCAAGTAACGCGGCGTACAGATGAGCTTCTAGGTGATTGACGCCGACAAATGGTTTGTTCAGAGCCAGGGCAATTGATTTTGCTGCAGCCACACCAACAAGCAGTGCTCCAACAAGACCGGGACCAACCGTTGCTGCAACCGCATCAATTCGCTCGAAGCCGACACCAGCGTCAGCAATTGCTTTACGAATGACTGGTGTCATTGCCTCAACATGAGCGCGACTTGCGATCTCGGGCACCACTCCGCCATACCGAGCATGTTGCTCGATCTGCGTCGCAACGACAGACGACAAGACATCATTTCCACCCATCACCACTGCCGCAGCCGTTTCGTCACAACTGGACTCAATGCCAAGCACCACCGTTGCTTCATCTATCCGAATCATGGTCGTGTCTTTTCTATATCGCGCAGGCGCTGATCAAACGCATCCTGCTGAATGTCTTGACACCACATCACGATTGCATCGTCGGTGTTTTCGTAATACTTACGGCGCACACCCGCAGGAACAAATCCGAAGCGGCGATACAGCTCTTGTGCTGCGGTGTTGGTGTGCCGAACTTCAAGCGTGAGTGCCTCACACTTGCGACTGCGCGCGTGCCATGCAAGTTCAAGCATCAACTCGGTTGCAATGCCTCGCTTCTGCCACTCGGGATGCACCGCAATATTGGTGACATGAGCATCACTGTCGGCAAAGAGCAAACCGCAATATCCCACCAATTCGCGCCCAACATAACCAACTACGTAATAGCGATAACCCTTGTGCATCATTTCAATTTCGTCTGAGAACACCTTCTGCGACCACGGCTTTGGATACACCGACTCTTCAATTGGCATAATGTCGCGAATATGTTTGCGTTGCATCGGCGTAATCGCTAACACCGGGTGCACAAAACTGTCGGTGTCATGTGCAGTATCGAGTTTGCGAATGAGGCGATCACGAATGCTCATTGCGTGCTCCGTGTTGCCCAATTGATCTCTGCATCAGGGGCTCGTAAATACATTGGCGCCACGTTGTCAGCCTGCACCCATTCGCCACGCAGCGCTCGTTCATGGGCAATTTCTACCAAAGTGCTGGCAAGTGGCATCGAATGCTTGTCGTCTGCGAACTCAACTATTGGCAGCACAGGCGCCAAGCGGTCACGGAACTCGGTTTCGTACTTCACCGCGCCCGTGCCAACAAGCAATGTGGACTGGCCGCGATCAAGAACATCTACTGCGCACGATTCGGCACTACCAATCTGTGGCGCACCAACCTGCTTCAACTTGCCATCAATGACTCGATAGAGCGCCCAATACACCTCGCCGCGGCGAGCATCAATCACCGATGCAATTACCTCACAGTGTGTTTGCACTGCTGCTGACAAAATGTCGAGGCTGGTTACGGGAATAATCGGCACATCAATCACGTGAGCAATTGCCTGTGCAGAAGCAATACCCACCCTCATTCCTGTAAACAGTCCTGGCCCAATGTCCACCGCAATTCCACCTACATCCCACAATTGAATTGATGCCTGTTTGCAGACAAAATCAATCATCGGTATGAGCGCCTCTGCATGCTGACGATCGCTACGAATTTCACTATGAGCAAGCACCGACTCTCCGTCATGCAACGCCACACTCACGGCATCTGTTGCAGTGTCAATCCCCAAGATGATCATGATGCCCACCGCGCAAGTGCAGTCTTGAGTGAATCCCAACGTGACGCCCACTGCATTCCACGCCAGCCGATTTCAATCGTGCGCGCATCGTCATTGTCGTCCACGTGAGAGAGCGCAACTGTCAAGCCGTCACTAATGATGTCGTCAACAACATCGCCCCACTCCACCAGAGCTACACCGCCAGCATCGGTAAGTTCTGAAATTCCGAGATCTGCAAACTCGCCCGTTCGCTCCAATCGATACAAGTCAGCATGATGAAGTGGCAGTCGCCCACCCGAATAGTTGTGCAACAAATTGAATGTGGGCGACGTGATCGGCTCGGTCACTCCAAAGGCCGCACCAAACTGTTGTGCGAAGAATGTTTTTCCTGCACCCATTTCCCCAATTAAGACAAACATGTCGCCCGGTTTAGCCAATCGGGCAAGCACTGCCGCGATGGCGGCGGTATCTGAGGGGTTGGCTGCGGTCAGGGTAATCATGGCGTTACGACCCAATCAGCCTAGGTAGTAATAACTGCGAACTAATTGATGTAACGACGCGGCACGCGGGCACTTATTCCGCACACGACTTCATAGCCAATGGTGTCCATGTGTCGTGCCCATTCATTTGCAGTAATTGAATCCGAGCCCTGTGTGCCAATCAACACCACCTCGTCGCCGATGGCAATTTCATCGTTGTCACAGTTGACCATCAGTTGATCCATCGTGATCACACCAGCAAACTGGCGACGCTTGCCTCCGATGAGTACCGAACCCGCCTGCCACAGCCCGCGCGGAACACCATCGGCGTAACCAAGGGGAATCGTGGCGATGATCGAATCACGTTCCACTGGCCGTCGCAGACCATAGGAAACGCCTTCTCCTGCTGTCACTCGTTGCACGTGTGACACACGCGCACGCAGCGACATAACTGGATGA
>JAURJB010000026.1 GCA_030832455.1 Acidimicrobiales bacterium | reverse complement strand
CCGTTCGTATAAATATACAGCTGCCTTCTCATTTGCGCTCAACGTTGTGTAGGCATCAATGACCTGTTGAGTGGTGAGCACGTCATAACCGGAAATGGGTTCGACTGCTCCGCTCTCGTGAACCTTATTTTCCTGTGTTTCTGTGTTGAATGGAATATCGACCTGCGTCGCAATTGGTGTGGCATCTGGATTGATCCGATTAACCGAAGGACCATTGCGTTCCTGAATCTTTTTGAGCACAGAAAGTACAAGTTCAGGAATACGTGCGACTCCAAGTTTGACGGTGAACTCACCAACCATGCGCGCATTGCGCATTTCTTGTTGAAACGACTTGCCTACGTGAAAAGAGGGCATGCGTCATCCTCTACAGGACAACCTGGTGCACTGTTACGGACAAGCAGGAAACACTGAGTGCACTGGGTTTCATCTGGGCGTCGTGGCTGCAGGCGCTCCATGCCGTCGGTCTTGTCGTCAACAACCGCGTCCTCTTCTTCCTCCTCAGGTGGCGAATCATCGGCGGCCGTTAGCTTTTCACGGAGGATGGCATCAAGGTCGGCCTCGACATCATCTTCGGTTCGTAGGTCATCGTCGTCATCGTCATCTTCGGAGGCACGCTTTGCAACGACTTCCGGTGCGACTACGTCTGGATCATCGACAACATCGATCCCGTCTTCGGCAACAAACACATCTTCTTCAAGTTCATCAATTTCGAGCACATCTGGGTCAAGATCGTCGCCGTCCAACTCAGGTGCAGAGAGAATCTCACTATCTAGATCATCTGGACCGATGACATCGTCGTCTGACATTCAAATTTCCTTTCAACTGCGAACGGCGAGAGAGTACTCCATAAAGGGGGTGAATATGCGAATTAACGAGGTATAAGAAATTTAGGTATTACGGCGGGATTCGGCCTTACGTTCAGAATCAAGCCTTTCTAGGGCGGGAGCCTCAAACGTCATATGGGTCATGGCATCCGCCACAGCCCTGTGCCCCGCCTTCTCGGCGATCAAGCGGTGCATTTCTATTACCACCCTGCGATACGCAGGATGCCCTTGCGGGGCAGATCGTAGTTCCAGGAGATGAATTGCCTCGCGGGCATTGAACTGCATGGCGTAGCGGAGTCGGTACGCCATGGATATGGCATAGGCAGCCTGCTCGGGGTAATCGGGGCGCAGCGCCTCATAGAGCGCCGCTGAGCGTGTCATGGTCTCTTCGAACTCATCGCTGCCACCAGCATCTGCAACGAGCTCTGGCATCACGTAACCATGATCTGGTGACAGGCGCTGCCATTCGATGGTGAGTAGACGGTGGCGCTGTAGATCGCGGAAAGCGCCGTAGTCGCCTAACACGTCAAATCGGTAGTCGATTCGCTCGAACGCGCGACCCGGTTTATGGCGGCGATTCTCTCGGTTGCCAACGTAGGCGGCGATCAGGCGAACTTTTTCGTCATGACTTAACTGGCTAACGCGTGACAACAGTTGCGATTCCGGTAGGTGCGAATGCGCATAACAAATAGCAGCAAGCAACTTGTTCTCTCCGTCTGGATCAAAATCGACAAGCTCTACTTCGCTTACTGGATCGGGCTCATGTGCACCGAACAAATCATCAACGAGAAACGCTGTCTGTTCATGATTTGTGGCGAGATAACTGCTCCACTTGCCACCACGTTCGGCTAGGTCGACTCGACGCAGAAAACTGGGAACGACCTTGCGCAACTCGGTCAACATCATGTCCGCATACTGTCGAGCCTCGGGCAGAGGGTGTGCACGCATGCGCAACAAGAGTGATTCATATGCTTGGCCCGAGCCGTAAATACCAACATTAGATAGAGCGCTGGCAGGCAAAATACCGCGAACCGCATCAAGGCCCTTAGCTCGTGTTGCTTGTCGGTAGACAAAATCTGAATCGTTGATGCCGCGTGGGATGACCTTACGAACATGATCGGTTACCTGCGTAACGAGCGCGCTGTAACTATCGAACATTCTGTCCATATCGCCAACGAATCGCGTGCCATAAGGTCCTGAAAGAATCTCGGGGTCACGGTAGTAGCGATAGCGCCCACCGAGCCGCGCGTCATAGTTGATATACCGCGTGCTTTGCTCGAGATAACTCATGATTCTGCCCCATTCCAGAATCTTGGTGAGCAAGTTTGAGGACTGCTCGCACGCAAGATGCACTCCCCCTAGCTGAGCAACTGAATCGTCTCCATACTCAACAAACACCTTTTCATACAGCGCTTCGGCCTTATCGATGCCGATCGTGGCGTCTACGCCACTATCTCCGCTGATATCGAGATCGCCAAGAAATTCATCAAGAAATAGTCGGCGCAAACTTTTGGGACTACGGCTGTATCGCGCGAACAAAGCACCTTTGACAACTTCAGGCAAATTGACAAGAGCGAACACGGGAAGATCAAGGTTGGTGAAGTATCGCTTGAGAATCTCCGACTCATCATCCGTAAACGTCTCTGGAATGTACACCGTCACAACGTGCAATCCTAGAAGTCAGAGAGGGTGCAATCGTGTATGCCGATCACACCGTTAATTCGGTGCAATCGCTCTGAACCCGACATTGAACATGGGATACCTTGCCCAGTTTTTCGCCATCAATAGTCAAATTGGCCAGCTCCCCCGACCATGAATAGAAATCACTCTGGCTGTACGCAATGTGCGGATGAGGCAAGTGGGTTCCAACTAAGGAACGCTTCCATGCCGTGATTCGCTGGCGTGCAGTCATGGTTTGAGCAACTTCGACAATGTCCAATTTGCCGTCATTTGGGTGTGCACGAGGCGCTATGTCATGACCACGCCACCATCCGGTATTCGTCACGATGTTGAGTGTTCCACGCAACGTTCTGCCGATATGAAGCGACCCTATGCATACGTCTTGATGAGTGCGACCGTGTTTATCGGTATATGAGATCGCTAGCGCATCAATCAAGATTCTGATTGCAGTGGTTCGCCTCGTGAGATCCTTAAGGCCAAGTAATGACAGAAAATCTTCAGAAACCAACTGCACTACACCCTGAGGCTGTGAAGTGAGTGAATTGTCTCGCAACGCAATACCCAACTCGCGATCTGATCCAAAGGAGCGAGTCGCATTTGGTCGAACGATCTCTTCTCCCCATTGCGAGCCTGGCGAAATCGGCATATCTACATTTTGCCAATCTGGCTTGAGGCTGCAACAACTCCCGTAAACAAGGATTTGGCTGCTTGACCACTGAGATATGACGAAATGGTTTCATCATCAATGGTGGAAAACTGTCGCAATAAATCGATGAGTTGTTTCATCGTGCGCACGAAATCGCCGGCAGTGACATCATCTTCGTCGAGAATGTCAAACAATGACGTTCCGTGCGCCCAGTCATAGGTAGTACACATGAATCCAGGATCAGGAAACCGATGCGGTAATAATCCGTATTGCACCTCTTGGGCGCTGAGTTTGCGACTTATCCGTTCAATCTTTGCCCATCGATCATCCAGTTTCGAACTGGGAAAGTGGATCCGTTCGTGAGCTTCACGTTTGCGGTCCTCGTAAACAAACACCGATGCAAGACTCGCCAATTCAAATTGATCCAAATCGTCAAAGACACCCTCTGAGAGACATTCTGCGATCAGTAAATCGGATTCATGGAAGATACGTCCGAGACGCACACCCTTTTCGGTGAGTTTCCAATCGTCTACATATCCCCACTGCTCAAGTAAGTCTGTGAGATCTTCAAATTTCTTACTTACCGATTGGGCAGATGTCGATACCCGTTTCTCAAGCTGCGCAAGTTCTTTGGCAATTCGATCAGCAGATTCAGCCGCATTCAATTTGAATTTTGCATCCGGGTCATCCAAGAACGGGTGATCATTGCGCACTTTCCGATTTCGGCCACTTCGCACCAGCATTCTTTCGTTGATTTTGAAACGTGAAAGTTTGGCTGACATCTCTTTGAGGAATCGCGAGTTAGTTGGTTGATACGGCGTAGGCAATGCAATGTGGCCGATGGTGTACACGTGCTCGGTGATGTCGCGAGCGGTTACCGTTCTGACACCCTTGCTGATGGTTAACAACGACAACTTGCCACCTGACCCCCGATTCGCAGACGAAATGACTACTAACCGTTCACTTGGCAATGATTCGCCAATGAGCACCACATCGCCGGGTCGTAGAGTTGAGAAGACATCTTCAATATTTGGTAACGGTTTACGCGCAGTAGAACCGGCCCGATAATCCTCAATGTCACCGTATGTACTGAACGCTTGGTCGCGTAATCGAATGAGCTCCTTGCTTCTCCGTTGAATCCGCGCTTGAACTTCGACGATGTCTTTGCCAGATTGAAACTGAGCAAATGACAGATTAAGTAAGTGGCGCGCTTGAACCTTGCTGGTGGTGCGAATCAAGTTCGCTGCCATGTTGTAAGTGGGTCTGAACGCAGAGTTCAGAACAAATGATCGACTTGAGACAAGTGCCGCTACTTGTTCGAACGTAACAAAAGGGTTCCACAGAGTGAGGGCGTGTCCAACCGTGTCAAGACCACGTCGACCGGCTCTGCCTGTAAGTTGAGAAAAATCGGATGGCTTCAGTAGTTGGTGCGTTTCGCCGTTGTACTTTGTGAGCTTGTCCAGCACTACGGCTCGAGCTGGCATGTTGATACCGACGGCAAGAGTTTCCGTGGCAAACACGATCTTTACAAGACCCTTTGCAAAACACTCCTCCACTGCTTCCTTGAAGCTCGGTACGAGCCCCGCGTGGTGCACGCCTATCCCCGCTTCAAGTTGTGCCAAAAACCGTGAGTAGTGCAATGCAGCAAGATCATCATCAGTGAAGGCTTCAACATGGCTGTCAAGAATCTCTGCAATCATTTCGCGTTCTTGCTTGGTCGTGAAGGAGATGCCTTGTTTAAGACACGAATGTGCTGCTTCATCACATTGACTCCGACTGAAAATAAAGTAAATGGCAGGAAGAAGATCGTCTTGTCGAAGCTGCAGTACTACGTCCGAGCGATTTGGCGAATAAAAACGACTCGGGGCCATTCCAGGACGTCCACGCGATCCATAGGGATGTTGCTTCTTTGTTCGTGGAGCAGATGAATTTTCAATCTTTGACACTTGTTCATTGGGTTTGCCTCCAACGAGTGTGTCAAAAACCCTCACTCTGCTTGTTGTCTTATCGCCAACTACATAGTGATTGAACAACTCAACCGGTCGTTTGGTTTCAACGATTGGTATTGTCGGACCGCGAACGGTTGTAAGCCATTCGCACAGTTCGTCTGCGTTACTCACAGTGGCAGATAAGCACACCAACTGAACCGTAGGTTCAAGATGGATGATTACTTCTTCCCAAACTGGACCACGGTATGCGTCTTGCAAAAAGTGCACTTCATCGAGAACAACAACGCCCAAATTGTCGATTCCAGCGGATCGCGCATAAATCATGTTGCGCAGCACTTCGGTGGTCATGACGATGATTGGCGCCTGAGGGTTGATGCTGTTGTCTCCCGTCATGAGCCCGACCTGTTGTGGGCCATGCAGCAGCGTTAACTCGTGAAACTTCTGATTAGAAAGCGCTTTGATGGGTGCGGTGTAGAACGCGCGTTTACCAAGTTTTCTTGCTAAACCGATTGCGTACTCGGCAACCACCGTTTTGCCAGAACCAGTTGGGGCAGCTACAAGGACGCTTTCTCCGGCATCAATCCGATCAAAAGCTTGTAGCTGGAATGAGTCAAGCTCGAATTGATATCCGCCAACAAGAGATTGGCGATGAGGCGAAGTCACAGTGAATTATTCGCCTTCAGGGTCGCGTTTTGCCTTCTTGCGTTGAGCAACAAAACCAATCAATACAGCAATAAGAAACAGCAGAGACATCGGTACTGCTAGCGCAAGCATTGAGACGGGGTCACCACTTGGTGTAATGACTGCAGCAATAAGGAATGTACCCATTAACGAGTAGCGCCATTGTTTGATCAGCGTTTGGGGTGTAATCACCCCTACGAGCTGCAGGAAGACGATGAGCACAGGAACAAGAAAACCAATTCCAAATGCCAGCACCATCATGGCGACCAGGCTGATGTACTTTGAAATTTGGTATGTCTGCTCTACCCCAGCACCAGACCACGCGATGAGAAATTCAAGCGCTTTATCCAATGTCCAATATGCAAGAGAACCTCCGGCAAGAAACAACACGACCGAAGTAACGATGAATGGTATTGAGTACTTTTTCTCTTGCTTATTCAATGCCGGAACAATGAACTTCCAGAGTTGCCACATGATCACGGGGATTGCAATGATCAATCCGCCATAACCAGCAATTCGCATCCGTGCAGATAAGCCTTCAATTGGACCAAGTGCGAACAATGTTCCGTCGCACTTGAACTGGGGATTGACCGCGCAAATATTTCGATATGGCTGCGTCAGGAATTGTAGAAACGAATCATAAAAAACCAAGATCACTATTGATCCGATCGCGACAGCTAGTAACGAGCGAACGATGCGCATTCGCAATTCTGCGAGATGCTCGAATATTGACATGCCCCCTTCAGCAGGAGTGGCTTGACCGCGACGAATACTGACCATTAGGAAGCAGGGCTTTGTTCGTCTGATTCGCCAGGCAAACCAATATCAAACGGAACGAACTTGGGTTCGACAGCATCTTTGGGTTTGGTTGCAGGTGCAGGGGTGCTGGCAGAGGTATCGAACTGAGTGGCAGAGGCGATCGTCGAGTTGGCTTCTCGTGATGCTGCGTCGAACATCGATTTATAACCCTGAGCAGTGTCTTTCAGCTCACCAATCGTGCCTCCAAACACGTCTTTGAACTCGCCTTGAGCATCAGTGGTGATGCGTCTGAACTCGCCGTACAACTTGCCTGCTTTGCGGATCACCCCGGGAAGCTTTTCGGGTCCAAGAATCACGAGCCCAAGAATGAGCAGGAAGAAAATCTCGCTTCCAGAGAAGTTGAACACTCCTCCATTCTAAACCAGGCAATCCAGCAGTCGGCATAACATGTGGGCGTGCAACAACGGATACCTCCTCTATTGGCTCGGCAGATTGGATTTGCGCACCGTGGAGCCAGAGCACATGTGCAAGAAAACACGCTTGAGGCCTTTGCCCTCGCGCAGCGATTAGGTGCAAATGGGCTTGAAAGTGATGTATGGATTACACAAGATGGAGTCTGCGTTTTAGATCATGACGGCGTCGTCAAGCGTAAGTTGCGTTCGCGCCCAATATCTGAGTTCGAGCGAAATGCACTTCCTGATTGGATACCTACTGTTTCAGATCTCATCGAGATGGGTGACAATGATGCCAACATCAGTCTTGATGTCAAAGACATTCGTGCGATGCCCGAGTTGGTCAAACTGCTCTTGTCTCAGCAAAACAGTTCGCAATACTGGTTATGTCATCCCGATTTGCAGTTTCTTCAACAATGGGTTGGTCGTGTTGGCGACATACATCTTGTGCACTCCACCCGTTTGACTGCGATGAAATTCGGACCAGAGCGACATGCGGCGACGCTCTTGGAGGCGGGCGTTCATTGTGTCAACATGCCTTTCCCCGACTGGAACGGAGGTTTGGTCGCACTGTTCCACCGATTCAACATTTTTGCGTTTGGCTGGAATCTCCAATACCCGGAGGTGATCAGAAGTGGTCTGCTAATGGGGCTCGACGGCGTGTTTAGCGATTGGTCCGACCGTTTGGCAGACGAGATGCAACGCGTTAATCCGTTATAGCCAGCGAAGAGCACCAAGTGGCCAGATAATGACAAAGGCACGACCTGCAACTAACTCTTTATCAATTGTTCCAAACATTCTGCTGTCAAAAGACTGCGGACGATTATCGCCCATCACAAAAAGATGATTTGGCTCAACCACAATCTCCTCAAGATTGGGAACTCTGCATCGATCGTCGAGATTCAACTGACTGGTATCCAAGGCATCAAGGTATGGTTCGTCAACAGGTTTCTGGTTCACGAACACAACACAGTCCTTGATTGAAACCGAGTCACCTGCAACACCGATGACACGTTTGATGAGGTCATCGTGTTGGACCTCTACTCCGTCGGTAGTTACGCGATCAAAGACAATTACATCGCCCCGATGAACATCATGAAGCCGATATGAAAGTTTGTTGACCAACACTCGGTTGTTCTGAAACATCGTCGTTTCCATGCTTGGTCCGCTGATGTAATATTGCTGAAGAACAAATCCTCGAACGACAAAGGCAATAATCAGCGCAAACCCAATAACGCTTGCCCATTCGCGAAGAACCTTTACACCCTTCTTTCGTTCTTCTTGAGAAAGCAAATCCATTGATAGAAATCTATCGCGGATGGGCACTACATACTTGATATGAGTCGATCCACTCGTTCATCGTGAGATCTAAGAGGATCATTGCATACCACAGTACGCTGATGATGATCATTGAGTTTGAGGTGCACCCAATCAACGGTGTAATCACGTTGTGCAAGCTTTGCTGCTGTGATGAACTCGCCTCTTAATCGCGCACGAGTGGTCTGGGGTGGTTTCACCATTGCTGAATCAATGTCATTTTCCGAACACATCTGATGCACGAGTTGTTGTTTGCGCAACGCAAAAAACACACCGCGATCACGTCTGATGTCGTGGTATTGCAAATCAAGCATCTGCACTTTTGGATCGTCGAGTGTCGCGCCGTGGCGCGCCCTGAACTGCTCGATCAGATGCAACTTCGTGATCCAGTCAATTTCTGTGCGTAGCCTCATGAGATCACTGCCAAGACCGTCCAGGTGCCTGCTCCACATTTCTAAGGCTTGTTGTTCTTCTGTAGAAAAACCCCGATTTTCTGCATACGCATGAGCCCTTTGAACAAATTCTCGTTGTATCTCCAGAGCTGACATCTCTCTCCCAGACGCAAGTTTGACTTTCTTGGTGCATGTGATGTCGTGGCTAATCTCACGAATGGCTCGAGCCGGATTCTCCAGCGTGAAGTCGCGAAGATCAAATGTTTCATCTTCGATCATTCGCAACATGCATAACGCCGAGCCGACTTTGACAAATGTTGTGCATTCATTCATGTTGGAGTCGCCCACAATCACATGTAACCGTCTAAATTTTTCAGAATCCGCGTGTGGTTCATCTCGAGTATTGATGATTGGTCGACTGCGTGTTGTAGCTGAACTCATACCATCCCAAATATGTTCGGAACGCTGAGCGATCGTGAAGATCGGACCGCGCGCAGTCTGAAGCACGTGGCCAGCACCAGTAAAGATCTGGCGTGTGATGAGGAATGGAATGAAGTGTGAGTCAAAGTTGATTGGGTCTGCAGTTCGGCGCATCAAGTAGTTCTCGTGACATCCGTAGCTATTGCCAGCAAAATCAACATTATTCTTGAACACGTACACTGAGCCTCGAATACCTTCTTCATGAAGCTTGGCCTCTGCAGCTAATTGGAGATCCTGCATGATCCGCTCGCCAGCAAGATCGTGTGCCAGCAGTTCGTAAATCGAATCGCATTCCGGAGTTGCGTATTCGGGGTGACTGCCAACGTCTAGATAAAGCCGCCCACCATTTTCCATGAACACGTTTGAGCTACGTCCCCATGCAACAACACTTCTAAATAGGTAACGAGACACTTCATCGGGGCTTAATCGGCGCTGTCCCCGCAGTGTGCACGTTGCTCCAAATTCGGTCTCCAAGCCAAAAACTCGGCGATCCATCACCGATCAATCCAAAAGGTTGGTGAGCTGTGCTTCAGTGATGCGCTTAAAACAGCGTCGATTTCCGTTGCGCTGTAAAACTGCAACTTCTAAATCACTAGCAGCGAGTGGCATTTCTGCAGGCGATAACGCAGCACGTGCCAAAGAAATACATGCTCGCAACGACTGAGATGCGACAAAAGACTGCGCGATTTTATGTGCAATTGATTCAGGGTCGCCGCCGATGACGATGAAATTCCGTTCATCCAAGACGGTTCCATCAAACATCACATGGAATAGTTGATCGGTTTCAGCAGACTTGCCTAATTCTGCAATCAAGATCTCTACTTCGAGTGGTTTCACTTCATGAGTGAATACCTGGCCGATCATTTGCGCATACTGGTTTGCAAGACTGCGGGCATCAACATCCTCGCGAGAGAATTGGTATCCCTTTAAATCTGCAGCACGAACGCCTAGTACTCGAAGCTGGTCGAATTCGTTGTACTTGCCTACCCCGGCGAACGCGATTCGATCGTAAATCTCACTGATTTTTCGTAACGTATTGGAAGGATTCTCTGCAATTATTGCAATACCTTCTTGGTATTGCATTGCAACCAATGATCGTCCACGCGCAATGCCCTTGCGCGCAAAGTCTGCGCGATCCTTCATCATTTGTTCTGGAGAAACGTAATAAGGCATGCTCATCGCTGCTGCACTCCAGTCGTGATGGTGCTGTAGATGCTTGCGAGAGTTGAGTCGTCGATCTGCGAGAAGCCAGTTTCAGTGATTGTTGCAACTATTGGATAAATGCCTCGTAGCAAATCAGGTCCACCCGTAGCGGAGTCAGCGTCAGATGCTTCCCAGAGAGCCCGTGATACCAACTCAACCGCTTGTGTCGTTGTGATATCGCGTCTCCAGGAAACGCGCAGAACTGTAGATGCATGTAACTGCCCTGAACCGGTGGCTACAAAGTCTTTTTCTTCATAACGTCCACCCGTGGCGTCATAATCCCAGATGCGACCTTGGCCGATGTCAGTGTCGTATCCAGCAAAAATTGGAACGACCATCAAACCTTGCATGGCTGCAGGGAGATTGTTTCGCACAAACATGCTCAGTTGGTTTGCTTTACCCTCAAGAGACAAAGCTTGTCCTTCAACTTTTTCATAGTGTTCAATTTGTAGCTGGAAAAGTTTCACCATCTCCATTGCTGGTCCTGCTGCGCCAGCAATTGCAACACCACTGAATTCGTCGGCCTGAACGACCTTTTCCATTCCGCGGTGGCTAATGAGATTGCCTGATGTTGCGCGACGATCACCCCCCATCACCACACCATCTATGCAGCGAACAGCAACGCACGTGGTCGCGTGTGGCATATCTTCAAGTAACGAATGAGGAATCGTCGAAAAGGGCGACAAACCAACACGCTTCAAGAGTTCGCCGAAGTTTGCACCTGGGTCTTGATCAGCGGAGAATCGAAGAAAATTCATAGCAACACCTACAGGCTACTGCCCACCCTTTTGAACATAACTACGAACAAACTCTTCAGCATTTTCTTCCAAGACGTTGTCGATGGCATCAAGGACACTCTCTAAATCAGCGGAAAGCTCTGACTGCACAACAGGTTCAGACTCGATCTCCTCGGTGTGTTCGTGAACCTTGGGTTGAGTTGACTTACGCAGCTGGCCGCTCATAAGCCAAGGCTATCGGTACTACATGAGTTGCTTGCCAGTTGAGCAAGTAGTTCCTCAACCGTGTTTGATGTATCAATCAGTGTCTCTGTGAGTCTGCGGGTGCCCCGCAATGGTTCGTTCATCTCGATGCGCACCAATGGACGGTTAGGTAGATCAAATACCATGCTGTCCCAATTGGCTGAAACAACCGTATTGGGCCATTTCTGTAACACCCGTCCACGGAAGTAAGCACGGGTGTCATGAGGTGGATGTGATACTGCATTACGTATGGCTTCCGCGGAAACCAACTCCATTAATCCGGCCCTGTTTGCAATTGAACGACGTGTGTCGAGAGCATGATATTGAAGATCTATTGCTTTTAAACGGTGGTCGCCGCTTGTGAGTTGATGTCGTAAAGCAAACGCCTGAATCAACCGCTGTTTGGCAATCCAATCGATACGGTCATATAACTTTTCGGGACTGTGCCTCAGCGTATTTATCGTGGCTTCCCAGGATTCAATGATCAATGCGATCTCGTCTGCAGGTAAAGCAGTGCACTCATATTCGTTGATAAAACTCCGTACCGAATAAATAAGTGATTCTTGAATCTCCAATGCGCTGAGCCGACGTCCATCGTGCATCAATACTTGCGTAGATAATGTCGGATCCCGACTGATCTGTTTGATCGCTGAAACAGGATGCGCGATGAATAACGCATCGGGAAATGCTCCATGTTCGATCATCGAAAGAATGAGAGCTGTCGTACCGAGCTTAAGAAAAGTCGCGAACTGACTAATATTTGCATCTCCCACGATGACGTGTAGGCGGCGATACTTTTCGGAATCACAGTGGGGCTCGTCGCGAGTATTGACAATAGGTCGATGAATCGTCGTCTCCAAGCCGATCTCCTCCTCAAAAAAGTCGGCTCGTTGGCTTAGTTGAAATCCAAGTAAATCAAAGTCACCATGGGTTGTTTCATTGCCAACCTTCCCCGCACCACAAAACACTTGGCGGGTGACGAAATGCGTAGTGATACAACTCGCTAGATAAGAAAAGGGTGTGTTGCGGTCGACGAGATAGTTCTCATGACAACCGTAACTATTACCTTTCCCGTCTGAATTGTTTTTGTAGACCGAGATCGATACGTCATCTGGTAGACGATGATTTGCCTTTAGGACACTTTCACGAAGAATTTCATCGCCTGCTAGATCAAAGGCAACCGCTTGCAAGACGGAGGTGCATTCCGGACTTGAGTATTCGGGGTGTGCGTGATCCACGTAATACCGTGCACCGTTTACCAACACCGTATTGAGTGATCGGTAGTCAATTTCGGGATCACGTAGATCATCAAGATTCACACCTCTGGCATCGCTGAATGGCCGTTCCTTACTGAGATCGAACGGGATTCGACTCCACGATGCATCGCTATAGGCACTGACTAATAGGGATGACGCGGTGATTGGATCAATGTCAGCTCCTGAGACCGAAATTCCATATTCAGTCTCGATACCACATACTTTTACTACGGCCACCTATAAATACTGTCCCGTTGTGGCCCGTTCAATCTCTCGACCTCCTGATGCGGCATCGGACGAATCATTCGTGTTGATGAGAGTGCGAATAAACACAATGCGTTCGCCTTTACGCCCAGAAATCTTGGCCCAGTCATCCGGATTCGTCGTGTTCGGAAGGTCTTCTTGTTCCTGAAACTCTTCACGTATCGAAGTTAAGAAATCCGGGACGGTGAGCAGTCCAGTTTCACCCTTCAGTTTCCGCTTGAGTCCCTTTGTTTTTGCCCGCCGAACGATGTTTTCAATCATCGCTCCGCTAAGGAAATCCTTGAAGTACAAATCGTCTTTATCGCCATTTTGGTAGGTCACTTCGAGGAATCGGTTCTCATCGATATCTGCGAAAATAGCTGTGGATACGAGGTCAGCAATCTCGGCAATCGTGTGCTGTGTGTCAATAGGCAGCTGGTCATTCAGATAACGCAACAAGATTTGACGCGCAGCATTTAAGTCAGGACGATCAATTCGGATCTTGACGTCCAGTCGGCCAGGCCTCAAGATTGCAGGGTCGATCAGATCTTCTCGATTTGTTGCGCCAATAATGATTACGTTCTTCAGGCCATTCGCACCGTCTAATTCGGCAAGTAACTGCGGAACAACCGTTGACTCCATATCCGAAGACACACCAGTTCCTCGTGTGCGGAACATCGAATCCATTTCATCGAAAAAAATGATTACTGGCCAGCCTTCTTCGCTCTTTTCACGAGCGCGTTGAAAAACAAGTCGAATTTGTCGTTCGGTTTCGCCGACGAACTTATTCAGTAACTCTGGGCCCTTGATATTGATGAAGTATGACCTACCCTTATCAAGTCCATTCTTTGCGGCAACACGATCAGCAAGTGAATGAGCAACCGCTTTGGCGATCAGTGTCTTACCGCAACCTGGCGGCCCATAGAGCAACACACCCTTCGGAGCGGGAAGTTGATATTCGGCGAATAGGTCTGCGTGCAAATACGGCAGCTCGATAGCGTCACGAATCTTTTCGATCTGTACGTCTAGTCCGCCAATGTCGTCGAAGGAAACGTCGGGCACGTGTTCGAGAAGTAAGTGTTCAAGCTCTGGCTGGGCTAACCGCTCGAGCAAGATATTTGAGCGAGTATCAAGACGTAAAAGATCCCCGACCCGCAAATCAGAAACTCGCAAGTCATCGGCTAGGGCACAAATTCGTTCTTCCTCGCCGTGGATAGAAACCACAGCACGGAGTCCATCGTCAAGAACTTTCGAGAGCACAACAACATCGCCGGCGAGATCGCCATGACGCACCTCGACAATGCTCATGTGGTCATTGAGCAATACTTCACTTCCCAGTCGCAACTGATCAATGTCGAATGCACCACCAACAGAGACCCTTAATTTCCTGCCATTTACTAGGACGTCAAATGTCTCATCTTCATTTCTGCCGACGACTATTCCGTACGGCGCTGGCGGACGAGTGAGCTTTTCGACTCTGTTAGCTAACTGGACTACCTCCTCCCGAAGCTCCCGCAGTGCGTGCTCTAAGCGACGATTCTTTTCGGATTCGGCCACCAGGAGACGGGTGGTATCGGCTGAATCTGGCTCTACTGAACCGTGGTGTTGACTCATGACCCGACACTCCCCTCGCTCCCCAACCTACCGACCCACAGTGTGAACTTTCTAGCCGTGGGTACAAATTCACAAGACCATGATCCATGCCGTCAAACATTGAAGCGATAGTCTTGGATCGTTCATTGAAGCGTGTGTCTAAACATTGAAGGAGTTCATGACATGAAGGTCTGGATCGATCAGGATCTCTGTACAGGTGACGGTCTCTGCGAGGAGATTGCACCAGATGTGTTTACGTTGTTGGATGACGGTTTGGCGTACGTTCGTGAAAAAGACAAAATCTTTGCAACTGCCAAGGGCAACCCACAAGGCGCAGAAGGTATGGCTGTGTTTGCCGACAGCATGTTGGATGCAGTGATTGAATCAGCCGAGGAATGCCCCGGAGAATGCATTTTCATCGAACCGTAAGCCGCTGATCAAAGGACGTATGTCTCAGCGCCAATAAAGCGTGAGACAGTCAGAAACGCTGTATGGGCAACCATACGATGATCTGGCCTCACGGCCATTCCTTCAATGTGCCACGAGCGGTGCAAGACCTCGATGGTGCGTGACTCGATCCATTCGTTACCAAAGCATTGTCGAACTTGTACAGCCTGTGTGATTGATGGCGTGTAGGCAACAAGAAGACCGCCCTTACGCAACACCTTCGCAGCGTGTGGAATAACATTCCAGGGTTCGGGAAGATCGAGTACAACACGATCGAATTCTGGACCATCAATTCCTTCGTAGGCATCTCGGATGTGAATGTCATACCGTTCAAGTGCCTCTTCGCCGAGAAAGGCACGAACATTGGCCTTCGCGCGATTAGCAAAACCTTCTCGAATTTCGTAGCCAGTGATTGTCGCTCCGTATCGCAGCATCGTCATCGAAAGCGCGCCACTACCGATGCCAGATTCGAACACCCTCATTCCTGGTCCGATGTCTGCAATCATGCAGATAGGTGCAAGGTCTTTGGGATAAATCACCTGCGCACCACGCGGCATCTCGAGGACAAAATCCTCAAGAGTTGGACGAAGTACAGAGTAGGCAGAACCTTTTGAGTTTGCGATCAATGCGCCTTCAAGCTGGCCAATGATTTGTTGATGTGTAACGACTCCCGAGTGGCTATGAAACTCACCGCGCTCAGAAAGGGTTGCAAGATAGCGACGCTTCTTGGAATCAATAATCAATACCCGATCACCAATTTTGAACTCACGATTATTGGTCACGCCCTACCCCGCCGTGTTATCACCAATTCTTCGCCTTCACGAATGCGCACTCGAGTCACGTCAGATTGTTTCTTACGCATTTTCATCCATTTGATGATTTTCCAAAGAACTGGTAACCACCAGAAACTTGCACGAACCGATAAACCCATTGCTTGATGTACAGATTTAGCGCCGGATTTCAAGAACACTTCGTCGCTTTCTTCCTGCTTTGCGTCCCATGGCGTACGCGCACAAAATCACGATGCCGGACGCAATTGAAACACCAATTGCAAACTTTGATTTCTGCTGATCCGCAACACCTTGAATATCATCCTGCAATACCTGAAACTTGGATTCGAGGTCTTGTCGAGTAATTTTCTGTGAAGATGTATTCATGACAATTACCTTGCCTTATTGAGAAACGGCTGCTTGATGCGTGATTGTGAAAAGATGATCAATGCAACGGTGATACCCACGACGATGAAGTACGGAACCCATGTCAGCCCTGAATCCGCATCGATGAACTCAGCTTGAATCAGGCGTAGAACTCCAACGAGAAAGAACAGCAGTCCAAGCAAAATGGACACGGCACCGACAGACCCCCAGGCGAGCCAACGCCATGTTCCGCGCAACTCGCCAATGGTCTCTTGACGGGCATATGCGCGCACGAGATCAATGAGCTCACGAAGGGAAGTCATTGATGAAGTTCGCACCCATTCATTCAACCAGCGTTAGGGGGCTTTTGGCGCTAACTCCTCAGCTGTGGGAGACCCATCAAATCCGCCCAGTGCATCCGCCAAAGCGTTCCAAATTGGTCGATACGTCGTTTGATTGGAAACATTTGAGCCATTCATGATCAGCGAATATGTAGAAGCAAGACCATCTGCATACGGAATAAAACCTGACAACGCCTTTGCCCCAGAAAGCGTTCCTGTTTTGCCACGCAGTCGTTCGGTCGCAATGCTGTCAGTAAGCACGTCTCGCAGAGTTCCTGTTCGGCCGGCTAATGCAAGTCCGAGTCCAACAGGACCAAATCCTCCATCTCGAAGCAGCAAGGAACTGATTGCGCTACACGTCAATCGATTTCCTCGATCTAAGCCCGATCCATCGGTGATCTCGATTCCATCAAGGGCGATTCCCCACTCGACAAGCTTGGACTTCGTGGTGTCAATACCAGCGACGCGTGTCCCCTGTCCTGTTTCGGCAAATCCAATTTCTTTGAGTAACAAATCCGCTGAGTTGTTATCACTGTTAGTCAGCATCTCCGCAAGAACTCCTGGCAAAGTAACACTTTGGATTTCAGCGATTACTGACAAATCCGTAGGCGCTGTACCAATCTTTGGTTCACCAGCTACCGCAATCCCATTGTTGCGAAACAAGTTGGTCAATTCGGTTGCGGCCGCTATACCCGGATGATCAAGTTTGATTGGGTTGCCCGTTACCACGCCATCATTGATCATCAGTGCGCCGAGAGGGCCAACTTCTGTGCCCTTGATTCCCAAACCAAGCGTTGGCGTAAATCGTTCATCGTCGTATCGCGATTCATCAGCAACAATTGATCCCGAAATTCTATTGATTCCTATGGTCGACAACGTGTCGAATAAATCTTCAACGCGTGTGAAGTTAAACGTTGGGTACGACTCTGTTGCTGGGTAATTTGCTGTTGTCAGAAGTGGATCACCGCCACCAACGAGATAGATGTCTCCCTCCACCGCATCACCGTTGACCCTGCCAACAAGCTGTGTCACGTATTGAAAGTCCTCTCCAAGCACGTCAAGGGCAACTGCTGCGACGACAATCTTCATGTTGCTCGCTGGAAGCAATGACAGATCCGGATTGCTATTGACCAACCGTTTGCCCTCAACATCGACTATCAAGCAGGATTCGTTTGGCAAACGACGTGCAATTGTTGCTAATTGTCCATTGAGTGCACGGAACTTGACGTCTTCAGAAAGAGTTTGAGGTGCTCGACGAGCATTAATGATCGGAACATCCAATGCACCAATCTCGGCAGTGCTTGAAATAGGGGTCACTGCCTGTGCAATATTGTCGACAAACTTCCATGACACGCCTAATCCCACAGCACCAAACGTCGTAACAGAAAGCAAGAGCGTTGCAACCACTCGCGCCGAACCAACTTTCACTTTCCTTCGTGCTTGCTGAAGTCCAGATGATTCGTCGTCGATTCTCATTGAGATACACCTCGATATCGCCCATATCGGTATAACTCCGCAAGGCTCGCCACTGCTCGGGCTCCAGTAGGAAAACAATATGAGCCCGACAACTGGGCAGTGCGGGGACCAGGGTTTGCTGGGTCTGCCACGGCAAGCTCGGTGGCAACAAGTACAGGTTTGTCATACTTTTTCGAAACTGCTCGAGCTTGCTCTGCGTACCTCGCGTCCTGAGTCTCGTGGTAATTGACGATCCGCTCTAAACCGTGATCAGGAAAGAACTTGCCCTCTCGCATCATCCTTGCTTGATTACTTTGAATCCCAATTCCGAGAAATATCACTGCATCAACAGAGTTGTGACCCGCGACAATATCCATGATCTCGGTAACCGTGTCGCGAGTTTCACCACCTGCACAATCAATTGGATTATTACGACTCCACCTTGGAGGAAGCAGATCTGAAAGCTTCGCCATGAGGTCATCCGAAAGTTCAGTTAACTGCAACACTCCGTTACGTGCCAGCGCATCCGCAGTCACCACTCCCCAACCACCGACTGTTGTCAATATGGCGACACGATTTCCACGAGGCAATGGTTGAGTAGCAAATGCTGCCGCTATGTCGAAAGCGTCCTCAACAGAATCAACTTTGGTCGCTCCAATTGATTTCATAACGCCAGAAAAGATTCGATCATCACTGGCCAAAGCGCCTGTGTGGCTTTGGGCAGCGCGCGAACCGGCAGCAGTCGAGCCACCTTTCAGTACCACAAGAGGTTTCTTAGTGGTGAATTGATGCATCGCCCGACTGAGAGCCATACCATCGTCAACACTTTCGACGTATGTCAAGCCGACATGAGTGGCATCGTCAGTTCCGAAGTAATCAAGGTATTGGGCAATACCGATTTGAGTTGCATTGCCAGCAGAGATTGCCCGAGCAATACCCACGCCCGATTGACGTGAATAGTTGAGAAAACTAGACACAAAATTGCCACTTTGCGAAGCAATAGAGATATGCCCACTGGGCGGAAACGGCGCAACTATTTGCAGACATAATGAAGGCGGCGTGCTAATGACGCCTTGACCATTAGGACCTGCAATTAATACGTTGAGCGAATTAGCAAGATTCAGCAATGAGTTCTCTGCAATGGCACCGGCATCACCAGATTCTCTGTAACCAGCACTTGCGATGAACACGCTCTTGATGCCTATTGAGGCGCAATCTCGAAGTAGTTGCTCGTTAATTGCTGCGGGAGTGCAGAAAAATGCAAGATCAATTTCACCATGGGGAAGGTCGACAACCGAAGCCACCGTTTGGGTCTCCAATATTCGTTCTTGTTGAAGATTGGTCGCGAATACGTTACCTCGGTAGTTGTTGACCAAAACATTGTGCAGCGATACAAAACCAAACTTGCCAGGGTGGCTTGATGCTCCGACCACGACGATGCCTCTTGGATTAAATAGCGCCTCATAATGCGCCGGTGTCG
>JAURJB010000025.1 GCA_030832455.1 Acidimicrobiales bacterium | reverse complement strand
CAACCTATTGCCATTGCTTGGCATGGTTGTTGTGCTTGGACTGGCACTGCTTGCCCTGCGATCCGACACGTTAAAAATTACACCTGCATTTGTTCCTGTCTTCCTTGGCGGCGGCATGATTCTGACTGCGTTGCTCGGAAATGCCGTGCAGTTGTTGTCAAGCACACAACTTGCTGGAACCGTGTTTGAAGAGGGCGTGTTGCACTACACAACATACGGTGCAGTACTTGTTGTGTGGGGTGCAGTTGCGCATTGGAGTACGCAACTGTGGGGCCGTGAATTACCAGCACAGGCAGTGATCGGTCTTGGAGTACTTGGGTTTGTAGGAACAGTTCTTGCAGCGCTTCCGATGTACATCGCAGGTTTTGCTGACCAACAGGCGGAAGTAGTAGCTGACTTTACTTACGGTGGTCCTACCGGTTTGTGGAACAGCGCTTCCACTGTTGGCCATGTGCTTATGACGCTGTGTGTTGTGGCTGGAGTAGCAACAGCAACACGATCGATCACTGCATCAGCTTCGACGGGAGGCGCGCAATGAATACAGCAGTAGAACGAGCCTTACCACCGGGTCCTGCAACCGCTGCACGTCATCCGTTATTTATTGCGACAGGAGCAGTTGTTGCGGCTGGAACCATGATGGTGTTCGGAATGCTGGCTGTGTGGTTTAAGTTCCGCGATGCTTCACCGCTTCGTGAGGGTAGAAACGCAAAAATGATTCACGACTGGTTGCCAGCCGACCTCAAGATCCCTGAAGTTGCCACGAACACACTGGCGATCACCATGGTGATCGCGGCAATCATGGGTCAATGGGCGGTGTATTCGGCAACCCGGAAAGACTCACAACACACCACTCTTGCGTTGTTCATCACGGGCATGATAGGAATCGCTGCGATTAACGCTCAAGTTGCGATTTACAAGCAAATGGGCGCAGTTCTTGCTGATGGCGCATACCAAACAATGTTCTTTACGATCACAGGAACCGTGCTTGCATTGATGTGCTCCGGCGTAGCGTTTTCATTTGTTGCCGCGTTTCGTGTTCTTGGTGGTCGTGTTGCGGATCGTGCAGTCGTTACTGCGCATGCGATGTACTGGTATTTCATCACCACAGCGTTTATTGCGATGTGGTTCGTTGTTTATGTGCAGAAATAGGTAGCGACAATGTTTTCAACCGGCTCTAAATATTTCTTCGGGATCACACTGTTCGGCGCGCTGTCATTTGCCGTCTACATGTTGCTGATCGACGAGTCGGCAATTGGTGCGACTGCGCTGCTTGGTGCCGTAGCTGCAACTGCATTGTTGACAACATTGGTGCTTTCAACTCGTGACGGTGAAGCCGGCGAAGCAGGAGTTGCAGCCACAGAAGATACACCAACGTCATCAATGTGGCCGTTGATCACTGCCGCTGGTTTTGTCATTCTTCTCGCTGGGACAATTACGACAACGGCAGTATTTTTGCTGGGTGTTGTGGTGCTTTTGGCAAGTCTGTTTGAGTGGACGGTCTTGGGCTGGTCGGAGCGTGCTTCGAGCGACAAGGCCTATAACGCATCGTTACGCAAGCGGTTGTTGCACCCAATCGAATTTCCTGTTATTTCTGCAGTCGGTCTGGGAGTCATCATTGTTGCTTTTTCGCGAATCACTCTCGCGATCAGTAAAGACGCTGGCGCGATTGCATTCATTGTGATTGGCTTGGCAGTGCTTGGCGCAGGTGTGTTGTTCTCCTTGCGACCTAACTTGAAGCGTGGAATTGTGATCGGGATTTCAACAGTTGGCGCACTCGGAATTGTTTCTGCCGGCATCGCGGGCGCAGGCGCAGGAGTTCGCGACGAGTTAGCAGAAGCTAGATCGGAAGGTCACTACACACACCAAGATTGTGGAGCCGAAAAGTCGAAGTACTTTGACAAACTCCCACTGGAAGTTGTGTCGTCAACAGCAAGCGTGATTGCAACCGTGGAGATCGTTAACGGAAAACTGACCGCTAGGGCACAAGGTATTCCAGGTGATCAAGAATCAATTACCATTCCACGATCTAATCCATCAAGCGTGATGTTTGTGAATAAAGATCAGGAAGAACATCGTCTTGTTGCCAACCTTGGAACCAAAGTTATTTCTGGAGATGTAAAAGAAGATGTTGTCTTGTGCACCCAGATGATCGCAGATGGCGCTGAACAAGTGCTGATATTGAATATTCCAAAGCCATCCATGGCAGGTAAGCCGTACACATTGACGGTTCCTGGGCTCGCTGGACAAAGCATTGAGGTGATTGTGCCGTGAGACACCAGAACACAACAAATCACACCAACCGAGAGCGCAATAGGCTGAACACCATGCGTCGCATGCTTACTGTCGGAGTCGGATTGTCAACTTCGTTGGTCTTGGCGGGTTGTGCAACGAATGCGCCTCAGGACACCTTCCAGCCAAAGGGCCCGAATGCCCAGATGATTGACGATTTGCAGAAGCCAGTTTTTGCAGTTGCTGGAATCATTGGAGTCATCGTGACAGTGGCAGTGCTGTATGCCATTTACAAGTTCCGTGATCGTGGGCAGCCAATCCCAGAGCAGACACATGGCAAACCAGCGCTTGAAATAACGTTGACCATCATTCCAGCGTTGATCTTGACCGTGGTTGGCGTGTTTACGTTCCGCACCGTGTTTGATTTGGCAAAAACCAGCGACACAGAAATGATCATCAACGTCACTGGTCAACAGTGGTGGTGGGAATACGACTATCCCGTGCAAAATGAGTACGGAATTACTCAACCGATCATCACGTCAGGCCAGTTGGTAATCCCTGTTGGCACCAAGGTGATGCTGCGCCAAACCAGCCGCGACGTGATTCACTCATACTGGATTCCTGCGTTGAATGGAAAGCGTGATGCGGTTCCAGGTCGAGTTCACCTCAATCGCATTGAGGCAGATGAACCGGGAATCTACGCCGGTCAGTGCACCGAGTTCTGTGGTTTGTCGCATGCCAATATGCGGATGGAAGCGGTGGCGCTGAGCAAAGCAGACTTCGCAAAGTGGGTGGCTGGCCAACTGAAGCCGTACACGCCGCCGGCAGAGAATACGTTGGCGAAAGAGGGCGAAGCTGTTTTTGTTAACCAATGCGCGCGATGCCACCAAGTAAACGGAATGAAGCGGGCTGATGGTACCGCCATCATTGCCGCTCCTGATGAGAGCGTGGTTTCTGGTGCAGCACCAAACCTTTCGCATCTGATGAGTCGCAACACGTTTGCTGGAGCGATGTTTGACCTGCTGAACACGTCATGCCGCAAGGATGTATGGGACGCCGACTCTGAGTCCTTTGGCGCCAAGTACTTGCAAGGTGTGTCAGAAGATTGTCTAAATCAATCAGATCTGCGTGGGTGGTTGCGTAACGCACCAGAAATGAAACCGATGTATGTGAACCCTGAGCTGCTCTCGAGCACAGGTGGCAAGTACCGCGGTATGCCTTACCTGGGTCTTACTGAATCTGATATCGAAAAACTTGTCGCATATTTGCTGACGCTGAAGTAATCGGAGATCATCATGGCAATTATTGAGCGTCCACCATCAACCGAAGTTGCAACGCCAGCAACACCAAGTTCGTCTCTTGGCGCATTGAAGCGCCCGGTATCGACAACGGGTTGGAAGTCATGGGTGTTCACGGTTGACCACAAAAAGCTCGGCATCATGTATTCAGCCACCGCCTTATTCTTTTTTATTGTTGGCGGTCTTGAAGCAGTGTTGATTCGCCTTCAGCTGGCAGCACCAAACGGGAAAGTGCTCAATGCGGATTTGTACAACCAGATGTTCACCATGCATGCAACAACCATGGTGTTTTTGTTTGTTATGCCGATGGCTGCTGGCTTGGCCAATTATTTTATTCCGCTCCAAATCGGAGCACGCGACGTAGCGTTTCCGCGAATTAACGCGTTCGGTTTTTGGGCGTTTTTGTTTGGTGGAATTTTCATCAACCTGTCCTGGTTCATGGGTGGTGCAGCCGATGGCGGATGGTTCATGTATGCACCAAACTCAGGGCCAGTGTTCTCTCCATCGCACGGTATTGACTTCTGGACGCTTGGACTACAGATCACCGGTATTGCATCTCTCACCGGTGCAGTGAATTTGATTACCACGGTGCTCAATATGCGAGCACCAGGCATGAAGCTCATGCGGATGCCAATCTTCACCTGGATGCAGTTGGTCGTGCAGTTCTTGTTGTTATTTGCAGTACCAGTGATCACCGTTGCGTTGTTCCTCCTGTCGTTCCAACGCAACTTCGGTGCAACATTCTTTGATGTTGCTTCTGGCGCAGATCCCTTGTTGTGGCAACATTTGTTCTGGATTTTTGGACACCCCGAGGTATACATCTTGATCTTGCCAAGTTTTGGTGTGATCTCAGAAGTGCTTCCTGTATTCTCCCGCAAACCGTTGTTCGGGTACCCATTCGTGGTGTTCTCGGGTGCTGCAATCGGTTTCGTGGGTTGGGGTGTGTGGGCTCACCATATGTTCGCATCAGGTCTTGGTCCAGTATCGGTGGCCGTGTTCTCGGTAGCGACGATGGCAATCGCTGTTCCTACGGGCGTAAAGGTCGTCAACTGGACGATGACACTGTGGGGCGGAAAGCTCGAATTTACTGTAGCGATGAAGTTCGCAATCGGTTTGATTGTGTTGTTTACCATTGGTGGATTGTCAGGAGTAACTCACTCAGTTGCGCCGTCTGACACTCAGCAAACCGATACGTATTACATTGTGGCTCATTTCCACTATGTGCTCTTTGGTGGGGCGATCTTCGGACTGTTCTCTGGCTTCTACTACTGGTGGCCAAAGGTGTTTGGAAAGTTGCTTAATGAAAAGTTGGGAACATGGAACTTCTGGCTCATGGTGATTGGCATGAACATGACATTCGGCCCAATGCATATCTTGGGTCTTCAAGGCCAACCACGCCGGATGTATGTGTGGACCGAACAGCGCGCTGGTGAAGGATTCTTCAACCTTGGCTTCTGGAACACGTTCGCATCAATTGGCTCGCTGATTCTGACTGTTGGCGTGCTGTTGTTCTTGATCAATATCGTGATTACAGCGCGCAACGGAAAGATTGCGCCACTTGACCCGTGGAATGCACGCAGCCTCGAATGGATGACATCGAACCCGCCGAAAGAACACAACTTCGACAGCATCCCAACGGTGTCACATCTAGATGAGTTCTTCCATCGCAAGTATCAAGAAGATGCGAACGGGCAAATGGTGCAGGTGAAGACCGCTGAGCAGGTGTTGAAAGAGCTTGAAGACAACGCAGATGCGCACATCCACATGCCGTCGCCATCGTATTGGCCAATCATCATTGCTCTTGGACTCCCAGTGATTGCTTTTGGAATGATCTACTCAATTCCCATTTCGATTGTGGGTGGCGTGATTGTGTTGTTCGGTGTGTACGGATGGGCGATTGAGCCATCAACTGCGCCCGATGATGACTTTGATCCACCGACAACAACAAAGGATGTGGTTCACGTTGGCTGAGCATGCAGTAATCACGGCAGGAGAGCATGACACCGGACACGGTGATCATCACACGAGCACAGGTTTGTCCAACAACAAACTTGGCATGTGGTTGTTTTTAGGTTCGGAATGTTTGCTATTTGGTGGATTGATCTCCACCTACATGTTGTATCGCGGCCGCGTTGGTGAGGGCCCACGCCCATCACAAGTGTTTGACATCCCGTTTACTTCGGTAAGTAGTTTCGTGTTGTTGATGAGTTCGCTGACCATGGTGTTGGCCGTGTCAGCAGCCCACAAGGGTGATGATCGCAATACCAATTTGTGGGTCACCATTACCGCATTGCTTGGTGCAACGTTCGTGGGTGGTCAGGTGTACGAATTTACGGCGTTCTACAACGAGGGAATGGGATTTACGACCAGCCTATTCTCATCAAGTTTTTATGTGCTTACCGGATTCCACGGTGTTCACGTGACGGTAGGCATCATTATGTTGATGTCAATCGTGGGTATCATGAAGCGGTCAAAGACCCCGGGAAGTAAGGCAGAAACCGTCGAAATGATTGGTTTGTATTGGCACTTTGTTGACGTGGTGTGGATCATCATTTTCACTCTTATTTACTTGGTACCGGCGTAATCATGACGACTGAGACTCATTCATCGACCGAACACGGCATGTCAAACGCCGGCTATGTGAAAATTGCGCTGATTCTTGCGGCAATTACAGCCTTAGAAGTAGCCACGTATTACGTTGATTTTGGACCATTGTTCATGCCTGCGCTGATGATCATGATGGTTGTCAAATTTGTGGTGGTCGTGAGTTACTTCATGCATCTCAAGTTTGACAACAAACTGTTCACGTGGGTGTTTTACGCGGGTCTATTTTTGGCACTTGGAGTGTACGCAGTTGCTTTGGCCACGTTCCATTTCTTTTCCTAGACACAATCACAACGGAGCGAACCAGCAATGTTCGCGTTAGTCAATCCCGAACCGTGGCGCTTTCAGCAACATATTGAAGTTTGGGTATTGATCATTGCCGTAGTGGCAAGTTACACCTATGCCGTTCGAAAGATTGGTCCGCGTATTGTCGCTTCTGGAGAGGTGGTCACTCGCAAGCAACTGACCGCATTTATTGTCGGTGTGGTGATGTTATGGCTGGCATCGGACTGGCCAATTCATGACATTTCAGAAGAGTATTTGTATTCGGTACACATGTTTCAGCACATGATGTATTCGTACTTTGTTCCACCACTTGTGCTCCTTGCAACACCGTATTGGTTATTTGATCTCATTTTTTCCAGCAACCGGTCGCGCAGGGTGATTAACTTCGCAACTAAACCAGTGATTGCTGGCTTGTTGTTCAATCTTGTCATCATGATCACTCATATTCCCGCACTGGTTAACCAAAGCGTGTCCAATGGGCCCCTGCATTATGCATTGCATGTGTTGGTGATTACCTCGTCGCTACTGATGTGGTTTTCGGTGTGTGGTCCAGACAAACAACGACACCTGAGTTACGGCGGTAAAACGATCTATTTATTTTTGATGTCGGTCGTTCCAACCGTTCCGGCAGCATGGTTGACATTTGCCGAAGGTGCGGTCTACAAGCATTACGACATAGCGGTGCGGGTGTGGGGGTTGTCGGTAACCACCGACCAGCAATTGGCTGGAGCGATTATGAAAACGGGCGGATCAATTTTCTTGTGGTCAATTATCGTGTTTATCTTTTTTAGGCGGTTTATTGGTAGGTTTTTTGCCGAGGCAAGTTATGCACGTCCACCTGAACCAGTGCTGACGTATGAAGAAGTTGCATCGGCATTTGAGGCCAACCCGCCTGCAGAAGAGCCAAGTAGGTAACTAACTCCAGCGAAAGAATCGCGCAGCGCTGATCTGTGCAATTACTGCCCAGACCAGCAAGATGGCCCATGATGAGCCGGCAGATACCCCAGCACCTGTTAGGGACTCGCGAAGGATGTCGGCAAGCGCCCCAGACGGTAAAACACGAGCCATAGTTTGTAGGGCACCGGGGAGTTCAGCAAGCGGAAACAATATGCCACCAAGCAGCAACAGGACGAGGTACAGCCCGTTTTGGGCTGCCAAGTTAACCTCACCTCGAAGTCGGCCAGCAAGGGTTAATCCGATGCCAGAAAAGACCAATGTTCCGAGTACAACGGCAGTCAATGTGGTTGCAACGTTCAATGACGAGGTACTCGCACCGAGTGATATTGCAACGCCGACAAGCAAAACGAGTTGGCCAATCTCAATGACCACAACGGACAGCGCTTTGGCCAGGATGAGGCGGGGTATGCCAAGTGGTGTGGCGCCAAGACGCTTTAACACGTTGTAGGAGCGCTCAAAACCTGTTGCAATGCCAAGACTGACCATTGCAGTGGACATCACTGCCAACGCGATAATGCCAGGAAGCAAGAAATCAACTGAAGCAACGTCACCGGTTGGGAGCAGGTCGACAGCACTAAAAAATGTCAATAACAACACAGGTATACCAACGATGAGCAGTAATTGCTCGCCATTACGCAGAAGTACTCTGAGTTCAGATCCCAATTGAGCACGGAGCAGTTTCATTGTTGGTCTCCCCCCGTGAGCTGTCGAAATACATCGTCAAGTCGGCGAGATCCAGCTGCGACATCAACAATGCTCATACCGTGATCTTTTGCCCATCCCGTGAGCGCAACGATCACTTCAGGGTTACTTGTGCCATCAACGATGTAGCGCTCGCGATCAACCATGCGAACTTCAAACCCAAGATGTCGTGCGAGCGATGCAATATCAATTGATAAAGACGTTCGGAACCGAATTTCTTCATGGTTTGCGCGCAAATCATCAAGAGTTCCGGACGCAACAATCTTGGATTGGTGGAACACAATAATGTCGTCAGCAAATCGTTCAGCCTCATCAAGTTCGTGCGTTGCAATAATTACACAACACCCACGATCTCGAAGTTGTTGGATGATGCTGCGAATGAGGTCTCGACCATGAACATCTATTCCTGAAGTGGGTTCGTCGAGAAAGATGACATCAGGGTTATTGGCAAGTGCGAGAGCCAATGAAAGACGTTGTTTTTCTCCGCCAGAGAGACGTCGATAGGTGGTGTTTACAACATGATTAAGTCCAACAAGGTTAAGCAGTTCTGTATGTAGACGTTGATTGCCAAACAACGTGCAGTAGTGACGAATCAACTCACCAACACGTGCGGTTGGGTAGATGCCACCATCTTGCAACATCACTCCAATTCGCTTATTGAGCTGTGCCCGTTGCTTTTGAGGATCCAAGCCAAGCACCCGAACCGATCCGCTTGTTGCACGAGAAAAGCCTTCGCATACCTCGATGGTTGATGTCTTCCCTGCGCCGTTTGGCCCGACAATTGCGGTTACACGTCCTGACCGTGCGGCAAAGGAGACGTTGTCGACAGCCAAGGTAAAGCCATGTCTCACGGTCAAGCCCTCAACCTCAACCGCAATTGCATTGGTATGTGGCGCAGGCAAAATCACCCTTTAACAGTACGCAAACCACGGCAATGGCAAGGGGTCGCACCGCTAACCTGAGAGACCAGTGATTGATCTTCGTGTACTACGCAGTGAGCCAGACACCGTCCGTGAGTTGATGGCCCGTCGGAATAAGCCAGAGTTGGGTGCTTTGCTTGACCAGGCCTTGGTTTTTGATGGTCGAATGCGTGAGATCTCGACAGAACGTGACGCCATCCGCCAGCAAGTAAATGAACTGTCCAAACAAGTTGGTTCATTGCGCCGAAGCGGAGAAGATGCACAAGCCGAAATCCTCTCGCAGCAGAGTCGGGCATTGGGTGACGACGAGCAGCGCCTCGCCTCCGAAACCGACACCGTGGCACAGCAACTTCGCGACGTGTTGTTGCGACTGCCCAACATTCCACATCCTGATGCCGTAATTGGCACAAGCGATTCAGAGAATCCGGTCATCACTGGACCAGTCAATGTGCCTGACAAATTTGCCGATCATCAACGAGTACCACACTGGGACACTGCTGCAGATCTTGGAATTTTAGATAACGAGCGTGCAGTAAAAATCAGTGGGGCAATGTTTACGATGCAACGAGGCGCGGGGGCAACCATGGCTCGTGCGTTGTGTCAATACGCGCTCGACCAAAACGCTGATGCATTTGAAGAAATTCGTCCACCATCGCTGGTGAGCACAGCAACATTGACGGCTACAGGACAGTTGCCAAAATTTGCTGACGATGCGTACTCAATGAGCAAGGATGACTTGTGGTGCATACCAACTGCTGAAGCACCGCTGACGTCAATCCATGCGGGAGAAGTGCTTGCAGAGGCAGAGTTGCCGATTCGGTACATGGCGCACTCGTCGTGTTACCGACGCGAAGCTGGTTCTGCCGGTCGCGATACTCGTGGAATGTTGCGAAGCCACGAGTTTGACAAGGTAGAGATTTTTTCGATTACAACACCAGAAGGCGCGCCTGCCATGTTGACCGAGTTGCTCACCCGCGTGGAGCGTGTAATTGCAAGCTTGGGTTTGCCATATCGAATCATTGAGATTTGCACAGGTGATATGGGACAAAGCCATCACCGCAGCTTTGATGTCGAGGTGTATGCACCAGGATGTGATGCGTGGCTGGAAGTGAGTTCAGTGAGTTGGTTTAGTGATTACCAAGCACGACGTGGTGATATTCGTATGAAGCGGACAGGTCAAAAAGGAACTGAGTTTGCTCACACGTTAAATGCATCTGCGCTTGCCGTACCTCGCGTATGGGCAGCGATTATTGAAAATTTCCGTCAACCAGACGGCTCGGTTTCGGTGCCCGCTGTACTTCATCCGTACATGCGTGGGATCACAACAATTTCGGCGCGGTAAATCAATGTCGTTGCGAGATCGACGTGTTCAGTATGAAACTGCTGGCCTTGACCGCACTGATCTTAACCCTGACCCAATGTCGCAATGGAAGGCGTGGTACGACCAAGCCGCCGAGGCAAGCGTTGCAGAACCCAATGCAATGACGATTTCTACGATTGGACACGATGGCGGTCCTGATTCACGCGTTGTACTTGTGCGCGGTGCAACTGATGAGGGATTTGTGTTTTTCACCAACTACAACAGTGCAAAAAGCCAACAATTGGCCCAGAGTTCCCACGCTGCAGCAGTGTTCGCGTGGCTTGATCTACATCGTCAAGTGCGTGTGCGCGGGGTGGTGCGCAAATGTAGTGATGCTCAAAGCGACGATTACTTTGCTTCACGCCCACGCGAATCCCAAATTGGAGCATGGGCATCGCCTCAATCCGAAATCATTACTGATCGAGATGAATTGGCCCGTAGGGTTGCAGACGCTGAACACGCCTTTACCGGCCGCGAGGTAACGCGACCACCGCATTGGGGAGGTTGGGTACTGAAGCCACGCGAGTTTGAGTTTTGGCAGGGGCGTCCCAGCCGGTTACATGATCGTTTTCGTTATGTGCAACAACCCGATACGAAGTGGGCAATTAATCGGCTAGCTCCGTAGCGACTCGAACAGGGTTCCACGAATGAACAGCCTGGGCGAGCCCGTCAATCAGTGATTGCGTGTGTGGCGTTAGGTGTGGCCCTTCCCAGTCCCACCACAGCGGACTGGCTCCGCGTACACGTGGTGGTAACTCAATCTGAACGCCTTGCTGACGGACCCGATTTACAGGGTTGAGTTCGTGTTGACCCGCTAAGTCGGTTGGGATGTGTTCTAGGTCGTCGATGATGCGATAGGCGGGAAGCGCGGTTCTCAGATGATGTCCGACATGGCGGGCAAGCGGGCGGTTGCGGCCACCAAGCAGCAGGCTGGTAAAGAAACCTTGTCGACCAAACCCGTGAATGGTGATCACCGTATCCACGTGACTCAGAAAACGATCAAGCACGACTGAATGCTGTGGATCGATGCGATGCGATGGGATATGCCATTTCAAGTCTGCGGGTTGATGAATCCCGTAGTACGAACTTCCCGTCATTGCTGCTGCATGTTTGGCAATGACGTCAGTGGCTTCTTCGAGCCCACCGCCATGAAACGCCATAAACCCGAACGTGCCGCGGATTTCGCTTTCCTCAAATACGTCAGGGTGAGCCAATAACTGGTCGAGCACGATGGTTACTTCTTGCGCAGTCGCCGAATAGACCGGGAAGCAATAACCATGATGACTGCGTACACGACAATGGCGAGAAAGATCATGGCAAGCCGTGGGGCACCTTGTCGCTGAATGAATTGCGAAACGCTGGTTTGCCAATTTTCAACATTTGATACAACATTGCCAAGGGATTCTCGTTCGGTGATGGCTCCATACCAGTACCACGTGAGATATGCGCCAGTAAGAGTGATAAATGCAGCCGCAATTTTGTCGACATATCGCAAACCACTTTTGAGAACACGACTGACACTGGTTTTTGCAGCAGCGAGTGCAACGGTGAGTGCAGTGACAAGCAACGACATGCCAAGTCCGTACATTGCAATGCTGACAACGCCCGATACAAATCCGTTTGTACCAATTGAGCCAAGAATGACGGTAGTGAGAAGTCCAATGGTGCAACCAATGCTGGCAACTGCATAAGCGATACCAAAAACGAACATTGCGATTAGCGAAGAGTCTCGTTTTGCACCGGGTAGGGCAGTGGAGAACGAAGGTTTCCAGCCCAACAGCATTGCGATGCCTAAAACCATAAGTATGAGACCAACAGCAAAACCGGCATATTTTGCGCGTAGTTCGATCCACTGGGTGAATAAGCGCGAGATGGTTCCGACAATGAGAAACACGCTGAGAAATCCTGCAGATACTGCTGCGCTGACCTTGAGCGCACGCTGTAAGGGTGCACGTTGCCCACTGTCGATCCCAAGGAAATAGAGCAGATATGCAGGCAACAACACGAATCCACATGGGTTGACAGCAGCAAGCATGCCAAGCATGAAGCTGTAGGCAAAGTTGCCTTCAAGTGCAATGAGCGCAAGATTCATGCAGCAAACCATTGTGTAAGTAGCTGTTGGAGTTTTTCTGCAGAAATTTCGCCAGAAACCTGATCAACAATGTTGCCTGTTGCATCGACAAACAAGGTGGTTGGAGCAGTTGCAATCCCTAATTGGCTAATGAACTCACCACGTGGATCAAACAATGTTGGAAAAGTTACACCGTATTTTTCAGCAAATGCGAGGGCTATTTCAACGGAGTCATTCATATTGACACCAATGAATTGAATTTCTGGTTGCTGTTCGTGAGCGGCAGCAAAGGCAGGCAATTCGCGACGGCATGGCTCGCATGTGGAATACCAAAAGTTGAGAACTATGGGTTTGCCGGTGAGCGCAAGCAGGTTGACAGCTACACCCGAGGCATCTGTGAGCGTTGAATCGGGCAACGACCTGCCCTCAACTAACTCATTGGTGTTCAGCGTGGGGTATTCAGGGTCACTTGCTGACACCAGGGTGAGTGTGCCGGAGTCCGACGTCTGGTTGCTGAGATACCAGCCCCCACCAATGCTGACGCACAGCGCAATGACGAAAACCCTGGTGCGGGACACAACAAAAGGCACATCAGCAGGTTACCGAGACCCGAATAGGGGTATCGGCGCCTACCGTGTGCCTTCTGTCGTGGTTAAGCGACAAGATGCCGAGGAATAGGTACCTCGACAACCGAGGTCATCGCAACCGACTTGGTGACCGGTCTGCCGCGTGGTCGCTTTGAACTACAAATTCTGCCCTCCTCAAGCAATTCACCACCCCACACTCCCCAAGGCTCGCTACGAGCAAGAGCGCCAGCGAGACACTCAACGCGTGAAGTACATGTAGAGCAGATTGCTTTGGCGCGTTGAATATCAACAAATTCTTCCGAGAAGAACAAGTAGGACAACGTTCCATTGCCGTCGCTGCAACGTCGTGCAGACAACAACAAGATGTCGTCATTGTGTTCGAGTGTGATGGTCATGATGTGTACCTTTCTGCATTGTTGGATTGGCTTCACGTCGGAAAACGCAAGGGGGGAATTAAAAAAGCCGCTGGGATTTCTCCCAGCGGCCTCTTGGCGTTCTCCGACGTGAAATCTGTTTACGTCGGGACTCCTAAGAGGCCTTTGGCCGGACGCTTCGTGAAACCTTTGGTAAATTTCGCGAATCCGGCCTGCATATAAAACCAGCGTGACGCCATCGCGTTCACGGTTGTCACGGTCGCATACGCGCGCGAGTCAGCAGCAACTGCCGACTGACGTGAGGAAAGATTGCGCAACAACATGGGATATGAAGCAAACCACGCCAAATTGTCAATTGCAAGCGATTTAACACACGTGCTGTGAAGTCCAATGCTGGATAGGGTCAGAGGGCATGTGGAGGCCCCAAGAACCCGTTCCTTTGCCGCAGGCGGGCAGGACTTTTTCCACCAGCCGACGGGTGCGCCTTGGTGACGTAACGCCGAAAGGTCGGCTGCGCCTGGATGCCACGGCGCGGTATTTACAAGACATCGCAAACGATGATGCCGTGGATGGCAATTACCCAGATATTCATGGGTGGGTGGTGCGCCGCACGGAGATGTGGGTGTATCAATTTCCCACCTACATGACAGACATTGCGCTTACGACGTGGTGTGGTGGATATGGCTCGCATTGGGCAGAACGCAGAACACATATTGTTTCGCCAGACGGTGCACATATTGAAACCGCGGCGCTCTGGGTGCATGTCAACATGCAGACACTGAAACCAGAACCACTGCCTGAAGGATTTATTCCATTGATGGCGGAGTCAAGCGGAGGACGCAAAGTCCGTTCAAATTTTGTGGTCGGTAAATCATTGCCAGCAATCACCGAGCATGATCCTGCTGTGAGTGACTGGCAGCTTCGCTTTGCCGATATGGATGCGGTGGGGCATATGAACAATGCTGCGTATTGGATTGCTACAGAGGAGTACCTGTCGAAGCACAACACACTTCGAGCACCAGTACATGTTGTTGTTGAACATCACCATGCCATTGAGCCCGGAAACACAGTTTCTATCGTGACGCAGCAATTAGAGGAGCGCGTGATTGTCAGACACGTTCTTGAAAACGGTGTGGTCGCAGCAGTTACTCAGCTGGTTTCGTTGGCGTAACAAATACTCGCTCGCGATAAAACAACAATTCATTAATGCTTGCCCTAATGTCGTCAAGTGCGCGGTGAGTGCCACCTTTGTTTGGTCGCTCCACTCCTAATTGCGGATACCAACGGCGAGATAGTTCCTTGATCGTGGAAACATCCACAGACCGATAATGCAAGTAATTTTCAATTTCTGGAAGATACTTGGCAAGAAACCTGCGGTCGGTTCCAATTGAGTTCCCACACAATGGAATGGTGCGCGCCTCTGGAATGTGCTGGCGAATGAATTCAAGAGTCGCGTGACCCGCCGTTTCCAGCGTGACAGTGCTTGTCTTGATGGCTTCCAACAAACCCGATTTAGTATGCATGTCAAGCACGACCTTGCCCATGGCGGCCAATACGTCGTCACTTTGATGGATGACCAGATCAGGGCCTTCGGCAACGACATTGAGGTCATCATCGGTAATCAAGGTGGCAATTTCAACGATGACATCGATTTCTGGGTCTAAGCCAGTCATTTCAAGATCCATCCACACCAGCACGCCATGCAATCTAGGCGTATTCTCATGCAATGTCTAAAAGTGAAATTGGTGTCCAGATCCAACGCCTAGATCCAGATTTGCCATTGCCTGTTCCAGCTCACGTTGGAGATGCCGGCCTTGATCTGTATGCGCGTGAAGACGCAATTATTCGGGCGCGAGGCGGACGACTGTTGATGCCAACTGGTGTGGCTGTGGCAATTCCACACGGCTATATGGGCTTGGCAGTACCACGAAGCGGGCTTGCGTTAAAGCACGGCATCACTTTGGTGAATACACCAGGGATTATCGATAGTGGGTATCGGGGCGAGTTGAAGGTGGTCATGATCAATACTGATCCCGACAAGGATTACGAAATCAAACGGGGTGATCGTGTGGCGCAACTGATTATTTCGCGCTACGACAACGTGACATGGACCGAAGTTACTGAGTTGAGTGGGTTTGATCGTGGTGGCGGGTTTGGCCACTCTGGTCGTTAACTAGCGAGTTGAAGGGCCGCGACTCAGTAATACGCCATCTGATTCGTATCGTTCTATTTCGGACACGGCGATACCCGCAATGTCATGAAATACCTGACGATTATCTTCGCCACGGTATTTCACTATTCCATGAGTAGAGGTATCTGACCCCGAAAAGTGCCATGGGCTATTGGGAATTCGCACGGTTGATGTGCCGCGATCGCTTACTTCAACAATTGCATTGCGTTCTGCGGCCCAGTCAGTAGCGGCAAGCTCGCGCACGCTGCGCAGACGACCAACCGCTAACTGGTTGTTCGCAAGTCGTCGCTCAATTTCATCTGCATCGGGAACGGTGAGCGCCCACGCACGCAGCAAATCCATTAACTGGTCAAAGTGTTGCAGCCGTTCAGGGATATCAGTGAACCGAGGGTCAGTCAACAGATGTGGTTGCTCCATCGCTGCGACAAAGAAATCAAATGTTCCACGTTCTGCGGGATGACCACTGACCACAACTTGTGAACCATCGGCAACGGTCAGCACGGGATAGTCGGCGGGCTGAAATGAACGGATAGAACCTGGAGCAACCGGTTGGTCCCACAGTTGATCATGTGCATGCTCATTCACATACAACATGGTTTCTGCCATCGACACATCGATGTATTGTCCAACTCCTGTGTACTCGCGCTGATACAGCGCAGCAAGAATTGCTGCAGAGGCTTCAATCGCGGTGTACACGTCACCGTGGCTATGCGGATCATTTGCATGCGCACGACGTTGAGCATCGCCTTGATGTTTGGTGATTCCGGCTTCGGCGTTAACCACCGGCGCATATGCGCGACGGTTTTGCCACGGTCCAGTTGCGCCATAGCCACTGATTGACGCAACAATCAGACGCGAGTTGACATTCATCATTGTTTCACTACTCAGACCGAGTCGATTGAGTACCCCCGGTCGAAAGTTTTCAATGACGACATCGCAGAAAGGGATGATCTTCATGATCAACTCTGCGGCAGCTGGCGTAGATAAATCAACAGAAATGTTCAGCTTTCCCACATTTTGTTGAATGAAATAGCTCGACAACGAATTAATTCGTGGTTGTGCGAAACGAGTGAGATCACCTTCGGGTGGTTCAACTTTGATGACTTGGGCACCCATGTCTGCGAGCATGCGGGTTGCATGAGGTCCGGATAACACGCGTGTGAAGTCCAAGACACGGATGCCGTGCAGCGGACGGTTGCCGGCTGTGTGCTGAGTATGAGTACCGCGCGACATCGTGAGAAGTTCCGGTGCTAGTCGAGAGCGATGCCGAGTGTGCGAAGTGCAAGTGATGTGTACACCGCCATACCAGTGATCATTGCTTCTTCTTCAAACATGACCCTGTTGGAATGGTTTGGTGCTGCGGTTCGGAAGTCCTTGTCGTGAGGCGTGCCCCCGAGAAACACCATCGCACCTGGTTTCTTTTCAAGCACATAACTGAAGTCTTCAGCACCCATGACGGCGTGCGGCATACGCGCAACTGCTTTAGGTCCAACAATGGCTTCGGCAATGTCAAGTGCAAAATCTGCAGATGGCCCGTCGTTGACGGTGACGGGGTAACCGAGAATGATCTCAACGTGTGCTTCCATGTCATGGGCCGCTGCGGTTCCTTCAGCAACTCGTTTGATTCCATCATGTACTTTCTTTCGCGTGGCAGCACTCATTGCTCGGATGGTTCCTTCAATACGTGCAACTTCGGGAATGACATTTGTTGCGGTGCCGGCAATGAGTCGTGTCACCGTGATCACTGCTGGATCCCAAATTTCGATACGTCGTGTGATGAGTGCCTGTAACGCGGTAACAATTTCACACGCGACTGGGATGGGGTCAAGAGTGCGGAACGGCTCGGATGCATGGCCGCCTTTGCCTTTAACTTCAATCTGAAGGACATCACTGGAGGCCATGATCGGCCCGCCTTTGGTGCCAATAAAACCTGCAGGCATTGACGAAGTGATGTGCAATGCATATGCGGCAGTAACGGGGGATTCGCTGCCATCCGAATGAGCACCAACATCCAAGATGCCTTCATCAAGCATGTACTCGGCGCCACCGTAACCCTCTTCACCAGGTTGGAACATGAAGAGAACTCGTCCCGCAAGAGAAGCTTTGCGCTCACTCAACATTTTCGCAGCACCGGCGAGCATCGCAACATGTGTGTCGTGACCACAGGCATGCATGACGTTGTCGACTTTTGACGCAAACTCGAGCCCGGTATCTTCGGGCATTGGCAAAGCATCCATGTCGCCACGCAGCATTACTGTTGGGCCTGGCTTATCGCCGGTCAGCATCGCGGCAATTCCACTTGTGGTGTGATGCAACGTGATGTCAAGTGGCAGACCATCAAGAGCCTCGAGGACTCGCTCACGGGTTTTTGGCAGGTCGAGTCCAATTTCTGGCCACGCGTGGAGATCACGACGGATTGAGCGCGCATATTCGAGCGTGCCAGTCGCTTGCTCACGAACTCCGGTTGCGGGTCCATGTCGTTCAGATGCTGGCTGAGAAACGGGTGCTGATGCCATATCGCAATGGTACGCACTTGGGCCGAGTTGTTTACGATGGGTGGATGCTGACAGTGGAATTCACGATTGAACCCTTCGTTGAGGGTGCGCCAGGTGCGCACGTCACCGCGGCAGTGGCTGCAGTTGAGCAACGTGGTTTGGTGGTTGATTTCGGACCGTTTGGTTCGTCTTTTGCTGTCCCTCAGGCCGACCTTCCAGAAGCTGTAGCAGCGCTTATGCAGGCCGCGTACGCAAACGGCGCGACCGTGGTGAGTGTTGATGTGGGGGTTGTTTCGGGTGCCCGACCGCCAGCCCTGCATGGAGCGCTTGATCGAATTATTGAATCCGTGGAGCGCGAACTAGGAAACAAGTTGTCAGAGCTATCACGCAATGACAAACAAAAAGCGATTCGCCTCCTTGATGATCAGGGAGCATTTATTTTGCGACGCGCAGTTGAAGACGTTGCAGATGCAATGAAAGTATCACGAATCACGGTCTACAACTATCTCAATGCAATTCATCGCTAACCATGTTTGACGTAGTGGCCTTTGATGCCGATGACACGCTGTGGTTTAGCGAGGATTCATTTCGCAAGTACGAAAACCAATTTGTTGATGTGCTGTCGCCGTATGTCTCAGAAGGCACTGATATCAAGGCTGCATTGGTTGCAACAGAGCGATCCAATATTGAGGCCTATGGATATGGTGTGAAATCATTTGGACTTTCTGCGATGGAAGCTGCGATCACACTGACAAATGGAAAGATTTTGGCATCAGACCTTCAGCACATTTTGCGCGGGGTGAGGGAGCATCTCACTGAACCCGTCCGTGTGTTTGATGGAGTTGCAGATGTGCTTTCTCGAGTGAGTTCACAGTTTCGGACGATTTTGATCACGAAAGGTGATCTTGCGCATCAGACACGCAAAGTAGAAACGAGTGGTCTCAGTCATCACTTTGACCACGTTGAAATCGTGTTAGAAAAAGACCCCACAACGTATTCGCATGTATTGAAGAGCCTTGACATTAACCCACAACGATTCTGCATGGTGGGAAACTCGTTAAAGAGTGACATTCTCCCTGTTTTGGCAATTGGCGGCTTTGGGGTGTACGTGCCATATGAGATCTTGTGGGAACTTGATCACGCGGAGGCGCCACCAGCAAACACCGATCGGTTTGTCGAGCTCCCCACGATCAGCCAAGTGCCTGAGTGGCTCGTGCAACAGCGCGCTTAGAGTTTGCGCAGGTGCACTTCTGTGACGCGATGATCAGCGCCTTTTTGCATCACGAGAGAAGCACGTGAGCGTGTTGGTGCAATATTTTGGCTTAAGTTTTTCCCGTTGATTTCTTTCCAGATATCGCGAGCCATTGCTTCTGCTTCTGAATCGCTGAGTGCAGCAAAGTTGTTGAAAAAACTCTCTGGGTTTTGAAAGACGGTCTGTCGCAGTGCAAAGAAGCGTTCCACGTACCAGTTTTCAATGTCTTGTTCATCGGCATCAATGTAAATCGAGAAGTCAAAGTAATCGCTCACGAACTCGGCGGAGTCTGTTCCGACCTGAAGCACGTTCAGTCCTTCAACAATCAAAATGTCGGGTTGCCGAATAATCACGCTGTCGCCAGGGACGATGTCGTACACCACGTGGCTATACACCGGTGCCGCGACCTCGGTGGTTCCGGCCTTCACTTCGCGTAAAAATTGGACGAGCCGCTTGGTGTCGTAACTCTCGGGAAACCCTTTGCGATTCATGATTCCGCGCTCATTAAGCACCGCATTGGGGTGGAGGAATCCGTCGGTAGTGATCAGTTCGACACGAGGATG
>JAURJB010000024.1 GCA_030832455.1 Acidimicrobiales bacterium | reverse complement strand
CCAGCACTTCGACGACCGTGGTCTGCGTTGTTGGCGAGTGCGAAACCAAGTCTTCGATGGTCATGCCGATACCACCTTCGCGGATTCCGTCTTCAACCGTGACAACAACACGATGCGCGGCAGCATTTTCAATCATTACCTGATCAAGCGGCGCGCAGGAGCGCACATCCCAAACGGTGGCTTGGATTTCCTTTGCGGCAAGTAGGGCAGCGGCATCAAGTGAAGCACCCACCATTTTGCCAATGGCCAAAATGCACACCTGGTTGGTTGGGTCGGTGAGTAACTTTCGCGCGGCAAGGCCAGAGCCAATGTCTGCAGAGTCCACGCTGCGGGCAACACCCTTTGGGTAACGAATAACCACAGGGCCTTCGTTTGCTAGACCAAGTGCATCCTTCAGCATCTGCGCAACTTCTTGCGTACTCGATGGCGCAAGCACGCGCATGCCTGGAACTTTCGACAACAACGCCATGTCGTAAATGCCATGGTGACTTGGGCCGTCGTCACCTGTGATGCCCGCGCGATCGAGGCAGAAAATTACGGGCAAGCGATGAAGCGCTACGTCGTACACCACTTGGTCCCATGCGCGGTTTAGAAAGGTTGAGTACAGCGCAACAACTGGTCGCATTCCGCCCATTGCCATGCCTGCTGCTGCAGTTACCGCGTGTTGTTCGGCAATGCCGACGTCAAAGAAACGGTCAGGGAATTGTTCCTGAAACTGAATTAACCCCGTTGGTCCTGGCATAGCGGCCGTAATGGCAACGATGCGATTGTCTTGCTGTGCGAGTTCGACAATGGTGTCGGCAAATGCTTCGGTGTATCCCGTTGGTACTGATTTTGACGGACCAGTTGCGGGGTTGAACTTTGGCGCATCGTGAAGATGCTTTTCGTCATCGTCTTCAGCGGGCATGTATCCGCGACCTTTTTGCGTCATCACGTGAATCACAATTGGTCCTTCCTCAACGCGTTGTTGTGCTGCGCTGAGTGCGTGTTCGAGGGCTTCAATGTCGTGCCCGTCAATTGGCCCGACATATCGAACGCCAAGTGCTTCAAAGAATGCTGGAGGTTGTAAAAATTCGCGAACGCCGGCCTTAAATGCTTCCATGCCACGCTCGGCTTGTGTGCCGATGACGGGGAGATTCTTTAGGAACTTTTCGATCTTGCGTTGTCGACGAACATAAACCGGATTCAAGCGAATGTCGGTGAGCTTGCTCGACAACGCACCTTGACTGAGGTTGGAAACTGTTGGGGCATAACTGCGACCGTTGTCGTTAAGCACAACGATGACGCGTTTGCCACTGTGCCCAAGATTGTTCAATGCCTCGTACGCCATACCTCCTGTCATCGATCCGTCGCCAATCACGGCAACGATGTGGCGGCGATCGGGTGTTTGACCTGCATCACGAGCCACTGCCAATCCGTATGCGTAGCTGAGTACCGTGCTGGCGTGGCTGTTCTCAATGAAGTCATGAGCGCTTTCTTCGCGGCTTGGGTAACCCGAAATGCCGTCAGCTTGGCGAAGTTTGCTGAAACCCGCGCTACGTCCAGTAACAATTTTGTGAATGTATGCCTGGTGTCCGGTATCCCACAGAATTGCATCACGTGGCGAGTCAAACACGCGATGTAATGCAAGTGTTAGTTCGACCGCTCCGAGGTTTGATCCAAGATGCCCACCAGTTTCAGAAACAGCAGCGACAACAAACTCCCGAATTTCTGCTGCGAGGTCGTCGAGTTGGGAATGGTTAAGTGGTCGCAGGTCGCTGGGTTGGCGAATTTCTGCAAGGGCCATAACGATTCACGCTATCTGCGTTAGAACGCAGGGTGAGAAGCCATGCGACGATCTAAACGCTTGTGGTTCTGGCGATGGAGCCAGGTGCCAAGCACATAACCGACGGCAAAGACCAGTAAGCCGCCTACGCCATCTAGCCAAAAGTGGTTACCTGTCACAATGATGCAAAACAAGGTGATGGTGGGGTATGAAAACAGTGCAATACGTTTCCAGCGTTTTTTGGCCAGTGGCCACAGCGCAAATACGCACCATGTAGACCAGCCGATATGCAGTGAGGGCATTGCCGCATATTGATTAGACAACGCGGCAGCCGGGCCTTCGTTAAATGCCCACGGCCCGCCAAATTCGGCGATGGTGTCGACGAAGCCAAAGTTCTCGGCGCCGTTGTAGTTGCGCAGTTCATGTTCGATGCACGCACCACCAAAACCGCCAGTGCCTGTTGGACATGGTGCGTCAAGTAAACGCGGAGGCATTAGTGGAAACAAAACGAAGCCAATAATTGCTAATCCGGTCATTGCGGCAAGCGTGTTGCGCCACTGCGCAAACACATCTGGTCGGCGTTTAAATAGCAAAATGAATACACCAAGCGTCACGAAGAAGTGTGCAGTTCCGTAATACGTGTTCATGATCTTCAGAAACCACACGTGGGGAAGAAAGAAATCTTGGATTGACTCTTCGTGGTACAGACCAAGTGCACGTTCGATACGAATCACACGAACTGCGTTGGTGAATGAGTGCAGTGGCACATCAACACCATTAACTAAAGCCGAGCCGAACTGATTGCGAATCAAGGTGTACACCGCATAAAAACTGGAGATGATCAACACCTCTTTCCACCACAACGTTCGGTGGTGACGAGGAATGGCAACGCTTGGGCCAATGTCCGCGGTGCTATTCACGACATAAATCGTACGCTGTTGAGGGCTCGTCAAGGCCTGCATGGCAGATGCTGGCCTAGGCTGGAGCCATGAATACACGCCTAGATGCTCCGATGGTAGACCCCGAAGTGATTGCCCGAGTGCTGCAAAAGGGACGAAGCACGGGGGCCGATTTTTCGGAGATCTATGTCGAGGACAAACGCACGACATCGGCTGGTTTAGATGACGGCAAAGTTGAGCAGGTCACCAGCGGTCGTGATCGAGGCGCAGGAATCCGTGTGATTGCAGGCGATACAACCGGCTTTGCGCATACGTCAGATTTGTCAGAGCGCGGACTCCTTGCTGCAGCAGAAGCAGCAGCCGCTGCGGCTAAACAAGGCGACGGTGGTGTGCATACCGTGGCGCTGCAGCCTGTGTTTCGTCACCCGGTTAACACCATTAAGCAATTTCCCGACACCGTGGCCAAGTCACGCAAAGTTGAATTGCTGCAACGCGCAAATCAGGCTGCGCGTGGAGTGAGTGGGGCAATCGTTCAAGTGTCGGCTGGCTATGGCGATTCAATTAAGCGAATTTTGATTGCTAACTCCGAAGGTGTGTTTAGTGCTGACGAACAGGTGCGCACGATGATGCGTGTGAGCGCAATTGCTAACGGTGACGTTGGAATGCAGACGGGTTACAACTCACTTGGTCATACCATCGGATTCGAATTATTCGACGAACACGATGTAGAAGAGTTGGCAATTCGCGCAGCAGAACAAGCGATCACCAAACTCAAGTCACGACCTGCTCCATCCGGGGCAATGCAAGTGGTCATCAAGCAAGGTTCGGGTGGAGTGTTGTTTCACGAAGCATGCGGGCACGGTCTAGAAGCCGACTTGGTAGGCAAAGGCTCAAGTGTGTACCGAGGCAAGATGGGTGAACTCGTTGCCTCGCCACTAGTAACCGTGATTGATGATGGAACGATGGCGGGTGAATGGGGTGCGATTGGCGTTGATGACGAAGGTCATGCATCGCAAAAGAACACCTTGATTGAAAACGGAATTCTCACTGACTACATGTGGGACTACATCCGCGCGCGCAATGAAGGCCGCAAGCAAAGCGGTAACGGTCGTCGACAGAGTTATGCAGATTTACCAATGGTGCGCATGACCAACACATTTGTTACCAATGGTTCAGAAAACCCAGACGACATTATCCGTGCAACCGACAATGGTGTGTATGTGGCCAAGCTTGGTGGCGGACAAGTAGATACCGCAAGTGGCGACTTTGTGTTCGGCATGGTCGAGGCATACCTCATCGAAAACGGCGAAATCACCGAGCCGTTGCGTGAAGGCAACCTCATTGGCAACGGGCCACAAGTATTGAAAGACATCGACTTGATGGGCAACGATTTTGCAATGGGTGGCCCAGGAACATGCGGCAAAGATGGTCAGGGCGTGCCCGTTGGTGACGGTTGCCCAACGCTGCGTGTGAAGTCGATGACTATTGGTGGCACGGCAGCATGAGCAACTCGGTAGACGATCTGCAAGTAATTGCAGATCGGGTTGTTGCCCAAGCGCTTCACGGCGAACAGATTGAGGCGTATGTCAGCCGTGGCGGTGAAACCGCAATTCGCATCTACGAAGGCGAACTTGAACATTTTGTTTCAGCCCAAAGTGAAGGCGTCGGTATCCGCGTTATTAAAGATGGTCGAACGGGTTTCGCCTATGCCGGAACACTTGACCCCGCAGCGATAGCCGAAGTGCTTGCCGACGCGCGAGACAATGTCAGTTTTGGAACTGCAGATGAATTCGCGGGTCTTGCGATTCCCGACGGCGTTGCCCAAATTCCACAGAAGTTTTGGGACGAAGAACTCGCCAGTTTTCCAACCGATGAAAAAATCGCGTTAACAAAAGAACTCGAAAAGCTCACGCTTGCAATTGACTCGCGTGTGCGGGTTGATGAAGCCAACTATGACGACGGATGGGGTGAGGTTGCGGTTGCAACAACAACGGGTATTCGCGAAAGTGGCCGAGGCAACTCGTGTTACGTATCGGTAAGCACGCTTGCAGACGATGAAGAAGAAACACAAACGGGTTTTGGTTTTTCGGTGGGCGATTCACCAAAGGAATTCAAGTTGCAGCGCGCTGCCAAAGAAGCAGTTGAGCGAGCAACGCGTTTGCTGGGTGCAACAAAGCCGCCAAGCAAGCGCACGACAGTAGTGCTCGACCCGTATGTCACGTCGCAGTTCATCAGCATTTTGTCCAGCACGCTGAATGGCGAAAATGTAGCCAAGGGTCGTAGCTTTTTTGCTGATCGTTTAGGAGACCAAGTTGCAGATCCACGATTCACATTGATGGATGATCCAACTAATCCATTGGCCTACACGGCAACCGACATAGACGGTGAAGGACTTGCCGCGCGTCGCAACGTGCTTATCGAAAATGGCGTACTCAAGAAGTTTGTGCATTCGTCGTACAGCGCTCGTCGAATGAACACCGTCAGTACGGGCAATGCAACGCGCGGCGGATTCAACGGATCACCTGGCGTTGGGTGCTTGGCTATGCAGCTGGTACCCGGCTACCAGTCTCAGGAAGAACTGATTGCTGGCGTCGACGACGGTGTGCTCATCCAGATGGTGTCGGGCCTGCACAGCGGCGTCAACCCGATCTCTGGAGACTTCTCTACAGGGGCCTCTGGGATGCTGATTAGCAATGGCACCATCGGTGCTCCTGTTCGCGAATTCACGATTGCCAGCACCTTGCAGAGGATGTTGCAAGACATTGTGGCAATTGGGGGAGACGTCGACTGGTTGCCTTCGCGGGCTCATGGAATGTCGCTTGTGATCCGCGATGTGACTATGAGTGGTACATAATTCCGTACACCCATTTGCTAGTTTTTTGCCGTGGCAAAAAGTACCAAAGCTGTTGGTCTCGATTGGTTATACCGAAAAATGGACGAGCACGAATACTCAAGCTTGCAGGCAGTTGCCGAAGCATGTGATCTCAATCGAGGCAATCTGTATCGCTATTTCACATTTGAAACGCGACCATCTATCGACCTGTTACCCAAACTCTGCAGCGGCTTAAACGCGTCTCCACTAGAAGTACTCACTGCCCTGGGTATTCAATTCGATTAGTTGTTTATTTAGAACGAATCACAATCGTTTGAGGATCAACCTGTTCGAAGGCGCGAGCATCATCGTCGCTTGACCACAGGCTCATAAATCCGTCAATGACAAACTCCCGCATTGGATGTGTGACTGTATTGAGCACGCGACCGATTTCGTCGTGCCAATGAAATGTCAGTCGTAGCCTGCCATCGGGTTGGGTGTGAAGTGAAGGGGTGGTTGGACGTTCGGTGAGTTCAATTTCCAAATCCACGCAATTGGCTCCGTTTCCCAGCGCATATCCGTTGTGATTATGCAACAATACACATGGCAATAGACCGCTTTGGTGTAAGCATTAGATATGTCGATCGTGCATGCCATCGTGCTTGGGATTGTGCAAGGGCTCACCGAGTTTTTGCCTATTTCGTCTAGCGGACACCTGATTGTGGTGCCATGGCTGTTCAACTGGAACGATTTTGGCGACGCGCAAGCCACAGCGCGCGCATTCGACACGGCCTTACATTTCGGAACACTGATCGCCGTGCTGTTTTACCTGCGGCAAGATTTGGTGCCTTACGTGCGTCATGGATTGCGCATGGTGGTGTCTCGCAAGACTGCCGACACCACGATCGGAAGGCGAGCGTGGCTGTTTGTGCTTTCTGCGGTGCCGGCAGGAATCGTGGGTGCAGTTGCGCAAGATTGGATTACAGAACAGCTTGGTACTCCAGTGCTGATAGCAGTTTCACTGATTGCGTTTGGTGCATTGTTGATCTGGGCAGATAAACAATCTGGCACGCGTCAACTTGATTCGTTTACGCGACGCGATGCGCTACTGATTGGCGCAGCACAAGTGCTCGCGTTAAACCCCGGTACGTCGCGTTCGGGGATCACCATCACAGCGGCCCGCAGGTTTGGGTTTTCTCGCGATGCTGCTGCGCGCGTCAGTTTTTTGATGAGCGTTCCCATCATTGGTGGCGCGGTGTTGTTGAAGTTGGTCACGCTTGCACAGGACGGCATTCCTGATGGATTTATTGTTCCCATGATTGTGGGAATCATTTCGGCAGGAATTTCGGGATGGTGTGCAATGTGGGCAATGATCCGGCTGTTGCGCACACGTAGCTTTACGCCATTTGTGATGTATCGCTTCGTTGCAGGAACAGCAATTTTGGCGATTGCCGCAAGTGCGTGGCGCTAACTCGCTAACACAATTGCAGCCTCACCGATTGCTGCTGCACTAGCAACGAGTGGTGCGACTTGCTCGCTGACGGCAATAACCACGCCCACATCGTCGGGCAAGGTTGATAACACCACACCCTGTGCGGCGATGATCTTGCCATTGGCAATGATGTCGACAATGGTGCCCGGTGTAAGCGGTGGCATTGCCACACGCGGAACAATGGATACTGCACGCATGCCAACAGGAATGATTGATGTTTCGTCTGGAGCCGATGAATTTTGAGTGCTGATCACATCGCCTTGCGTAATCAGTGATGTTGCGGTGAGTACATCGGGTAGCGATGTGAGTGTTGATGGCAAAACAAACTGCGTGGGCATGGTGAACTCTTGGGTATTACTCAGGGTGATGGGCTCGCCGATTGCGATGTCGGTTGCAGCGAGGCGAACCATGATGTAGTCACCTAAAAGACTTTTCTGTTGTTGCAACTGCATCACCGCGAGCGCGTAGATGAGGCCACCGATTGCGGCCAATGTAGAGATGGTTGCTAACTGAATGCGGCGACTGCGACACAGGTTGCTGTACGCGCGCTGTGCGAGGTGGATAAGTGGCGTGAAGCGTGGGTGATTGAGGTTCATCACCCGATGTGTTCGCGAAACGCGAAAAGCGGATGTTTAGTCGGAGGATGCGGCGGGAGCAGCAGGCGCGGCAGGGGTCGTTGATGGCGCAGCTGCTGCAGACGAACCAGAAGAAGCAGACGAACTTGAAGACGAACCCGAGTCGGTCTTGTAGAAACCGCCACCTTTAAATGACACGCCAACAGGCGTAAACACCTTTTTTACGGGCTTCAGCACGCCGTCTACAGGATGGGCGATTTCGGTAAGCGGGTCATCAGAGAAGGCTTGCTGGACTTCGATGGTCTCGCCAGAGTCAATGAATTTGTAGACATACGTGGGCATAAGACCAGTAATTCTAGGATGCAGGTATGGCTATGCGCACTGCTGTTATTCCTGCTGCCGGCCTCGGCACCCGCTTTCTCCCTGCGACAAAGGCAGTGCCCAAAGAGCTCATGCCAATTTTTGATACACCAGCCCTGCAATTGGTGATGGATGAGGCAATTGGAGCAGGGGTGGAACACATTGTGGTGGTCTCCAATGTTGCCAAGCCAGGTATTGAGGAGTATCTCAAGCCATCAGCCGACACAGTTGCGCGGGTTCGCAAGAGTGGACGCACTGAGTTGGCCGACAGGTTGGAACGGATTGGCAAGGACGTGCGCGTCAGCATTGCCTACCAGGACAAACCGCGTGGACTTGGTCATGCTGTGTCGTGTGCGCGTCAAGCGGTGGGTGATGAAGCGTTTGCGTTGCTCTTGCCCGATGAAATCATGGGTGACTCATCGTTGCTGTTGCAGATGGCGCAGATGCACAACGAAACCGGCAAAACAATTGTTGGATTAAAGCGCGTGCCCAAAAATGAAGTCAGTGCATATGGCGTGATCACCACAACGGGAACAACAGGGGAACATGGTGAAGTGACCATCACAGGAGTGGTGGAAAAGCCATCAGTCAAAGATGCACCAAGTGACATCATCATTATTGGTCGCTATGTATTAGCGCCCGACATGTTTGACATTTTGGAAACGCTTGCACCGGCGCCGAGTGGAGAAATTCAACTCACCGACGCGCTGCTGATCGGCGCTAATTCGCGCACGGTAGATGGAGTGGTGAGTGATATTGAGCGTCACGACACCGGAACACCAATGGGGTGGTTGCAAACCGTGATTGAGTTGACTTTGAAACGTGAAGATGCTGGCACCGAATTACGAACATGGTTGAAAGGAAAATTGTCATGAGCGAATTGAAAGTCACAATTGATCCCAAGGAAGTAGGGATGAGTGCAGAGCGTCTTGCTCGCATTGACGAACATTTTAAGAACTATGTAGACGACGGACGCCTTCCTGGGTATCACGTAGCGGTTGCTCGGTACGGGCAAATTGTGCACAGCAGCACGTATGGAATGCGCGATGTTGAGGCGAAATTGCCGATTGAGCAGAACACGATGTATCGCATTTATTCGATGACGAAACCGATTACCTCAATTGCGCTGATGATGCTGGTTGAAGAGGGGAAAGTTCAGCTCACCGATGAAGTGAGCAAATACATTCCGTCCTTTGGCGATGTTCGTGTGTTCGCCGGTGGTTCATCAACGAAGCCAATCACGGTTCCATCGCGTGCACCAATGCGCGTGTGGCACTTGCTCACGCATACTGCAGGCTTGACGTATGGCTTTAACTATTACGACGCGACAGATGCCATTTATCGCACGCGTGAAGCCGAGTTTGCCAAAGAGCACCCCAATCCAACACTCGAGCAAGTGTGCGACAACTTCGCAGCAATGCCATTGGTGTTCGAACCAGGAACATCCTGGAACTACAGCGTGGCAACTGATGTTGTTGGCCGTTTGGTGGAAGTGATTTCGGGAATGCGACTGTGGGATTTCTTGCACAAACGAATCTTGAGTCCACTCGGCATGAACGACACGTCGTTTTATGTTGCACCCGAAAAGCAGTCGCGCCTGGCTGCGCTGTATGCCTTTGATCCCTCACCTGCCAAAAAGGTTCGTTACGGCGCAATTGAAAACCAAGTAGTCACCGAGCGCTCGTGGGATTCGGGCGGCGGAGGTTTGGTCTCCACTGCCGCTGACTACTGGAAGTTTTTGCAGATGTTGGAAAACGGTGGTGAGTTAAACGGTGCACGCATCATTTCGCCAACCACGCTTGATCTGATGACCATGAACCACCTTCCTGGCAACAAGGACATCTCGGACTGGGGTCGTCCAATGGGTGAAGAAGTGTTTTATGACGGACTTGGTTTTGGTCTTGGTTTTGCCGTGGTGATTGACCAAGCGAAAACCAAAGTGGGGTGCCCAAATGGCACGTATAGCTGGGGTGGAATGGCCAGCACCGCTTTTTGGATTGATCCGGTTGAGGAAATCTCAACCATGTTCTTCACGCAGTTGATGCCATCAACCACGCATCCAATTCGTCCGTTCTTGCGCAGTCTGGTGTATCAGGCAATCACTGAGTAACGCGACGAAATGAATTGGGTTCGTCAAGTACGAACCCATGTTCATCAACTTCAACCTCAACTTCTGAATCAGTTGCCAGGCTGGTGTATCGCCACGTACGTTCGCCTGCTCGTGTGTAGATCTGCGGTGCAACTACTACTGCGAGTGTCTCAATATCAATCGTGATCACATTTTGTTGCGCGCTATGACCAACGTGTAGCGGAAGGCGGCGAATCGGGATCACGTTGGTAAATGGTGTACCTCGCAAATCGATGTCGATGCATCCGTCAAGTTCGGTGCGATGCGCGCCATTCATTTCGCCCCATCTGCCATGGCCATCTGTTGCCAGCCACAGATCGGGTTCGTCCATGTCACGGAACAGGAGAAACTGTTGCACCATCCACGACGCCGAAAGCCGAAACACAAATTGCGCGTTTTCTAGGCCCAATGTGCCGTCTGCTGTCCAACCCTCGTTTTCCCAACGCAGCGACACGGTGCTGAGATGGTCGCCCTCGGCAGCCGTCCATGACGCAGAAAAGCCCGATGCACCAAGCGCTGGGTAATTGGCCATGACTACAGCCTGTCATGTCGCGGTACCGTTCAGACCAATGATTCCGCTGCACGAAGCTCAAGAAGCGGTGTTGGCAGGGTGCCAGCCACTTGCTCCACAGTTGGTGGCCTATCACGAGATGACAGGCAGGGTGTTGGCCCAAGACATTGTGGCCCCCGAAGATGTTCCGCCGTTTAGCAACACCGCAGTAGATGGTTATGCAGTGCGCTCGATTGATGCACACACGACACCTGTTGAACTTCGTGTTGTCGACACGCTTGCTGCCGGATCCGAGCCAAAGATTGCGGTTGGCGAACACGAAGCAATTCGCATTATGACGGGTGCGCCACTGCCGGCCGGTGCTGATGCAGTGGTGATGGTTGAGGATACGCAGCGCGTGGGCGAAACACATGTCAACATCCTGCGCGCGGCAAATGTGCATGACGGAATTCGTGATGCCGGAAGCGATGTTCGCGCGGGAGAAACCGTATTTGTATCTGGCACGGTGTTGAATGCTGCAGGTATTGGCGTGCTTGCAAGCGTGAATGCGCGAACGGTGCGTGCATTTCCGCGAGCACGTGTTGCTCTGTTGTCTACTGGCGACGAACTTGTTGTCGATGGTTCACCCCTGCGCATTGGCCAGATTCGTGAGAGCAACCTCACCATGTTGCATTCGATGATCGCCGATACAGGATGCGATGTAATCAACCTTGGCGTGGTGCGCGACGACGAGGTAGAACTAGAGCGAGTGTTGCGCGAAGTTGCGCAGCGATGCGATGCCATTGTCACCAGTGGTGGTGTGAGCATGGGCGACTTTGATGTGGTCAAAGCAGTGCTGTCAAAGATTGCAACCATGAACTGGATGCAGATGGCAATCAAGCCTGCGAAACCATTTGCATTTGGACAACTGGCATCAGCAGATGGGCGAGTGATTCCTATTTTTGGTCTGCCCGGCAACCCTGTTAGTTCGCTGATTAGTTACGAGCTGCTGGCGCGTCCTGCGTTACGCAAAATGATGGGACACCAACATCAGTTGTTGAGACCAGCTATTCAGGCAGTGCTTGACGCGCCACTGAGGCGAAAGCAAGACGGCAAGATTCACTTCATGCGTGTGTTCGGAGAGTTTGCGTCAGACGGTCGACTTCATGTTCGTGATACTGGCCCGCAAGGCAGCCATCAACTGGCCAGCACGGCAATGGCTAACGGTCTTGCCGTTGCGCCTGATGGACACGGGTTAGATAAGGGCGATGAAGTGGCTGTGTACCTGCTGGGCTAAGGCAGTGGTGCATGCGAACCCTAGGCTGAGCCTGTGGAATTGATTGATCCGTTTGGACGAACTGTGCGCGACTTGCGCATTTCCATCACTGACCGTTGCAACTTTCGGTGCACGTACTGCATGCCCGCAGAGGGAATGAAGTGGTTGCCTCGCGAAGAGGTGCTGTCGTACGAAGAACTGCATCGCATTGCCAGCATTTGTGTCTCACATTTTGATGTTGACGGCATTCGTCTGACAGGCGGCGAGCCAACCATGCGCGCCCACTTGCCGGTGTTGATCAGCAAGCTTGCAGTGCTGCAGGTTCCGCAATCGGCCAACTCGCCACGCGCGGGAAAACCAATTGACGTTGCCGTTACAACGAATGGCGCAACGCTGCGTTTAATCGCCCCAGAGTTGTACGACTCGGGCTTGCGCCGCATCAACATCAGCCTCGACACGTTAAAGAAGCAACGGTTCTTCGAGATGACGCGACGCGACGAGTTGGAGCACGTGCTGGATGGCATCGATGCTGCGATCGCTATCGGTTTCTCGCCAGTAAAAGTCAACGTTGTCGTGCAGCGCGGTATCAACGATGATGAAATCGTCGACCTTGCAACGTTTGGCCGCGATAAAGGTGTTGAAGTTCGCTTTATTGAATACATGCCACTTGATGCAGACGGCACCTGGCAGAACAATCAGGTAGTTGGACAAGACGAAATTGTTGACACGATAAGCAAGGTGTATCCGCTGGAGTTGATGCCTGCGCGAGGTGCTGCACCGGCGGATCGCTGGCGTTACACAGATGGCAAAGGCACCGTTGGTGTGATTCCGTCAGTAACAAAACCGTTTTGTGGCGATTGTGATCGTGTGCGTCTCACCGCCGATGGTCAATTTAGAACATGCCTGTTTTCAACAACCGAGTTTGATTTGCGCGCAATGTTGCGCAACGGTGCAAGCGATGATGACATCGCAGCAGAAATCAAACGCGCAGTCGGCACGAAGTGGGCAGGTCACAACATTGGCAACGTCACCTTTGTTCGTCCTCGGCGTTCGATGAGCCAAATTGGCGGATGACTATGAGTAACGATCCACAGTTTTCGCATCTTGACGATGCGGGCAATGCCCACATGGTTGATGTCACGGGAAAGAATGCAACAGCACGTCGTGCAGTGGCACGATGCACCGTGCAAATGAAACCAGAGACCGCTGCGGCAATTGCCAACAAAGGCGTTCCGAAAGGCGATGTCATTGCGGCTGCACGGATTGCAGGCATTATGGCGGCCAAGCGCACGAGCGACATGATTCCGTTGTGTCACCCATTGCAGATCGGGGCAGTGCGAATCGATTTTGAGGTGGGTGAGTCGTGTGTGGCAATCGAGGCCCAGGTCGACACGGTCGATCGGACGGGAGTGGAGATGGAAGCCCTGCACGCCTGCTCGGTGGCGGCCCTGACCATCTATGACATGTGCAAGAGCGCCGATAAGGCAATGGCCATTGAGGGCTTGGCCCTGTGGGAAAAGACGGGTGGCAAAAGCGGACCCTTCACGCGGGCGAATGCCACATAATTCAGACAATTTGGCGGGATTCACCCCTAGTTGTCCGTTTTGTAGCAATTTTGTAATACAATTGTGAACTCATGAGCAAATTGATTCTTCTCATCGTGGGTGCCGCCTGGCTTGCCGTCTTGCTCCCACCACTTGTTCGTGCTCGCCTTAATGGCTCGCCAGCAAACTCGGTCACCAACTTCCGTCGTCAACTCAACCATCTCGAAAGCGCTGGCGGTCGATATCCACAGCAACAGCTTCGTGGCATGGCCCGTCCGCTTGCCCCAACGCAGCAACGTCCAGCAGGTCGTGCGCAACGTCCGATGGCCTATGGTTCGATGACCGGTGCACTTGTGCGCCAGTCGTCAACCCGTCCGCAATATCGTCCAGCTCCAACCACTCATCAGGCAATAATCCGCCAGAAGCGCCAAAACTTGGTGCTCGGTCTTGCCGGTACATGCGTTGTCTCGTTGCTGCTTGGCGTTGCCACACAGGCGACCCTGTTTGTTTACTTGTTCATGTTCAGCCTGTTGGCACTCGTTGCCTACTGCTACGTGCTGGTGCAGATGCGAGTGCGACGCGACAACGAGCGTTATCTGTCGCAATTCCGCCGCACGATCTAACTAGGCCCGGCTGTGGCTTGGAGCCACCAACCCCTTGACCGCTAGTGTTTTTCGCGGGGGTATAGCAACATGTCGATGACATTTCTTGAAGCAAACACTGCAGTAACTGGTCCGGGGCAAATCTTCGAGTTGATTGACGGCGAAGTGCGTGGCGTCAAGATGAAGGTGTTCAAAAACGCCCCTGCTCACCTTGGTCAGGTATTTGCCGGCTCGCGTGGTCATGGTGACAAGACATTCCTTGTGTACGAGGACGAGATCATTACGTTTGCTCAGGCCGCCGATCGCATTGATGCACTTGCTTCGTTGTTGGTGAACACCTATGGTGTGAAAAAGGGAGACCGCGTTGCAGTAGCCATGCGCAACTTCCCCGAATGGGTAATGTCGTTTGCTGCGATCATTTCGGTTGGTGCAATCAACGTGTCCATGAACTCGTGGTGGACAGAAGACGAGATGGATTTCGCACTTGAAGACTCGGGTGCAACGGTGTTGATCTGCGATCAACCGCGATTCGACATTGGTGCAGCAAGTTGCGTAAAGAAAAACATCAAGGTGTTGGTCGTTCGTGCAGAGAAGCCGTTGCCCGCTGGTGTGGATAAATGGGAAGACGTGTTGCCGCTTGGCGACGCGCATCCTGGCGCCGACATTTCGCCAGATGATGACGCAACCATTTTGTACACATCGGGAACCACGGGTCGCCCAAAAGGTGCAGTGTCAACACATCGCGCCATCATTTCATCGATCATGGCGTTTTCGGCTCGTAACACCATTTTCCAAATGTCGGGAACAAAACTGAAAGACGTTGACGGACCAGAGATTCCAACATCGTTCATTCTCATCGTTCCGCTGTTCCACGTAACGGGTTGTGTTCCCGTGATGCTCAGTTGTTTCGTTGCCGGTTTGAAACTGGCGATCATGTACAAGTGGGATCCCGAGAAGGCGCTTGAAATGATTGAGCGCGAACAAATCACCAACTTCGTTGGTGTGCCAACACAAAGTTGGGACTTGGTGAACTCACCGGCATTTGAAAAGTACGACACCTCAAGCCTGCGCGCAGTGGGTGGCGGTGGTGCACCTTCACCAACGTCACTTGTTGGCAAAGTAAACGACAAGGTCAAGAACGGCAACCCACAACTGGGTTACGGCATGACTGAGACCAATGCGTTTGGTCCAGCCATTACTGGTTCTGACTATTTGTCGCATCCAACCAGCACGGGACGCGCATCGTGGCCAATGATCGTGGAAGTTCGTGATGAAAATTTGAAGCCAGTGCCAACAGGGCAGTCGGGCGAAATTTGGTTCTTTGGTCCAATGCTCATTCGCGGTTACTGGAACCGCCCCGATGCAACTGCTGAAACCATCGTTGATGGTTGGTTGCGCTCGGGCGACTTGGGTCGTCTTGACGAAGACGGATATGTCTACGTGGAAGACCGCGTAAAAGACATGATCCTTCGTGCCGGCGAAAACGTGTATGGCGCCGAAGTGGAAAGCGCGATTTACGAACACCCAGCGATACATGAGGCTGCCGTATTCGGCGTGCCGCACGAGCGCTTGGGCGAAGAAGTGGGCGTGGCCATTTTGGTGAACGACGGCATGACCCTGACCCCTGAAGAACTGTGGGCATTCCTCGACGTGAAGATCGCCAAGTTCAAGATTCCTACGCAGGTGGTCATCATGACCGAGCCATTGCCCCGTAATGCCGCAGGCAAGTTCTTGAAGCGAGAACTGCAGCAGCACGTGGTGAAGGGCACCCTGAAGGCCACCAGCCGCTAAGCCCGTATGCACTAGGGTTTCCCCACGTGCCACCTATCGACATCACCCGTGGCGACGGGGTCCGCTACGACGTGGTTGCCATCGGCAATGCGCTCGTCGATGTGATCGCCGCGGTTCCCGATGAATTTCTGGTGAACGAAAATGTCGTTAAAGGTTCAATGACATTGGTGGATGCAGAGCGTTCTGCGCATTTGTATTCACGCATTAGTAACCCAACGCAAACCAGTGGCGGTTCGGCATCAAACACCGCGTACGGGCTTGCGAGCCTGGGTGGGCGTGCAGGCTTCATCGGCAAAATTGCGCACGACGAATTGGGCAAAGTATTTGGCGCCGACATGGACAAAGTTGGCGTGGGCTTTCACCCAGGCACCAACGGCTCCACCGAGCCGACCGGTCGGTGCATTATCGCCGTAACCCCCGATGGCCAGCGCAGTATGAGCACATTTTTAGGAGCGGCTTCACTGCTTGATCCTGATGACGTCTCGCAAGATGCCGTGCAAGCCGGGGCAGTGTTGTTTCTTGAGGGTTACTTGTTCGACCGCGACGAAGCAAAAGCAGCATTCCGGGTTGCCTCAAAGTACGCACACGAAGCCGGACGCAAAGTCGCACTCACGCTTTCCGATTCTTTTTGTGTCGATCGCCACCGCGAAGACTTCCTCGATCTCATCTTGAACGACATTGATGTGTTGTTCTGCAACGAATTTGAATTGCAGTCGCTATATCAAACGTCGTACGAAGAAGCGCTCGAGCAATTGCGTAACGACTGCGAGTTTGGCGCCGTAACTCGCGACAAGCGCGGCTCAGTTGTCATCAATGGTCGCGACCTCGTGCACATTGAGCCCGAGCCAGTAGAGCGCGTTGTCGATGCAACGGGTGCAGGCGATCAATACGCAGCAGGTTTCTTGTATGGGTTTACGCGTGGCATGGCGATCGAGCACTGCGGTCGCTTGGGTTCGTTGTCGGCATCCGAAGTAATCACTCACGTTGGTCCGCGTCCGCTCGTGCCGCTCAGCACGCTCATTCCCGAGCATCTACGCTCGTAGTTATGGCAACAAACAGTCACGAGAATCTCACCGTTTTGGGCTCAACAGTTCGCAGCCCAATCGATCACGTCGAAGTATTCCCGGCTCCTGCCGACGTCACATTGGTTCGCTTCACGAGCGACGAAGTGTCGTCAATTTGCCCGGTAACCGCTCAACCCGACATAGCAACGGTGGTTATTGAATACAGCCCCGACAAGTTCTGCATCGAGTCGAAGTCACTAAAGCTGTACCTGTGGCGCTTCCGCAACATGGCGGTGTTCGCCGAAGCATTGGCTGCCGAAATTGCCAACGAAGTGATGGTCACCGTGAAGCCTCATTGGGTGAAAGTGCAACTGACGCAACACCCGCGCGGTGGCATTGAAGTGCACGCTGTTGCCGAGCGCAACCGCTAATTAGTGTTCGTCGGCAGGTACAAACGCAAGTTTGAGATCGCCAAGTTTGACCAGCGTGGACGCCACCCATGCTCCAAGTACACCGAAATGCTCGTCGAGTACTTTGCTGGCGCCATCAATCAGCGTCTCATCAGCAAGTTCGTACTGACCTTCGTAGGTGATTTCTAGTGCGTATTCGGCATCACGGTTGCCATGAGATGCATGACTGATTTCGATCGTGATGTTGTCGCGCTGCAGTTGCTCGTTGCCAATATTTGGGCTGTGTTCGGTTGCGACTGAATCAACAACATTTGGCGTGGGTTGCTCTGCAAGCCGTTGAATGCGAAACACCACTTCAATCTCGATTGCGGGTTGTTGATTGATTTCTTCTTCTACGTACCACTGGCGATAAGTGGCTTGGCTCCAACTTGGCCAGTTGAGGGTGATGTGGGCAACAACACGAGGCGGCAGCCCTTCGCCAGGCAAGCCATATGTGGTTTCCCATACCAAGTCGCCCAACAAAATGTCGGACTGAAAGTGCTCTTCAAATGCCTGGCGCTCGAGATACGCGTTGGCAAACGCGTCGCGCAGTGCGCCAATTGCATCGGTAAACACGTGGTCGAGCATGCGTATTTAGGGTACTCGCTAACCTTGAGCCATGCCTTTGGTCCTCCTTGAAATCGCTGATGGTGTTGCCACAATCACACTGAATAACCCTGATGAACGCAACACTATGACGGCGCCAATGGTGGCCGAAATTGTCGCTGCAATGGACCGCATTGAAAGCGACCCTGCAATTGGAGCGCTTGTCGTTACCGGTACCGCGCCTGCGTTTTGTGCTGGCGCCAACCTTGGCAACTTGGCCGAAGCAGATGGCGAGTCGCTCGGAGTAATTTACGAAGGGTTCCTGCGCATAGCGCGTAGCCCGTTGCCAACCCTCGCTGCGGTAAACGGTGCAGCAGTTGGTGCAGGAATGAATCTTGCACTCGGTTGCGATGTGCGCATTGCTGCACGGCGTGCAAAGTTTGATACGCGCTTCTTGCAACTGGGTATTCACCCGGGTGGTGGTCACACATGGATGTTGCGTCGTATCGTTGGCCCACAAGTTGCTTCTGCTGCGGTGTTGTTCGGCGAAATTTATGATGGTGCAGAAGCCGAGCGCATTGGCCTTGCTTATAAGTGCGTGGACGACGACATGTTATTGACCACTGCGCACGAGTTGGCAAAACGCGCAGCAAGTGCACCACGAGAATTGATTATTGAAACCAAGAAAACGATTGCCGCGATGGCCGATGTTGCCACGCACCCCGAGGCGGTGGCGCGCGAGCTGACCCCGCAATTGTGGAGCACCAGACAGCCGTGGTTTGCGCAGCGGTTGGCGGCTCTGCAAGCCAAGATCAGCAAGAAGTAAGGGTCTGTGGGCCTTATGAGGCCATACCCAGCCATCGACTGTGTGGTGTCGCGATTAGGTGTAGGTTGGCGTCAGTAAGACCGAGCTAGTGGATTTCGTCAGTGCAGAGACACAGAAGGCGGGGGAAGCAATGAGCAAGCGTCACGACCACCGATCAACGGTGTTTCCACCCAAGGTGGAACTTCGGGCACACGCCCACAATGAGCGTCATCGCGTGCATTCAGAACTGCACAACGTGGCGAACATGGTGAGCCATGGTGTTGAACCCGATGATGTGATTGAGCCGGGTACAGCCTGGAAGGGCATGCACCATCACGATGCAGAAATCGGGCGAGAGCAAGCGCGACGCCGCGAATTTAAGCATTGGAAAACAAAAGCATGGAAGCGACGCAAGGTTGCTCGTAAACAGCGCGCGTTAGAAATTCAGCAACTGCGCAATATCGCGTAGCGAATTTACAACCAAGCGGCAGTTAACTCGTCGCGTCGGTCTTGCCATTCTTCGATGGTGAATCCGTAACGCACGTGATCTTCCCAGATTCCATTGATTTCAAGGAATCGTTCGGCGATGCCTTCTTCGCGTAACTGTAGTTTTTCGACAACGCGACGACTGTTGGCATTGCGCGGAACGATACAAATTTCCATGCGATGGAGACGCAACTCTTCAAAAGCAAATTTCATCAACACAAGCACGGCTTCCGAAACATAACTGTTGCCAGCTTTTGCTTCGTCAATCCAATAACCGATGGTGCCGCTTTGCATTGCACCACGCATCACGCTATTGAGGTTGACTTCTCCAGTAAACACGTTGTTCACGAACAGCCCCATGCAATATGCGTTACCTGATTGCCGTTCGCGATCGCGCGCTGCGCAGCGATGAGTAAACGCGTCACGACTCTTGGCGGGATCGGGCGAAGTGATGAGCGGCATTGGCTCCCATTTAGTAAGCCACTCGCCATTACGCAGGCGCACTTCGCTCCACGCTTCGAAGTCGGTTGCGACAAGTGGGCGAAGCATGATGCGCCGGCCAAACAATCGAAGCGGGCCTTTGGATGAAATGATTCCTGCTGGGTGGCCGATGGGTCGCGAGTATCCGGTCATGACAGACCTAATTCTTCACGCACCACACCATCCAACAAGTTGTTCACCGACACCATGATTTCAGGTATGCGAAGTTTGCGCATAACTCCAACAAGAACGCAGCAACCGCCAACGATCACATCGGCGCGGTCTGCGGGCAGGCCAGGGTTAAATGTGCGGTCGGCGAGCGTTTCGGTGGCAAGCGTGCGGAATACCTCTTCAACGTTTTCTCGGGTCATGCGCACGCCGTGCAAGGCTGCGGCGTCAAATGCGGGGAGCCCGATTTCGACTGCAGCAATAGTCACGATGCTGCCCGCGACGCCCACTACCCGTGTTGCAGTGAGCACCTCGGGGTGATCGCGAATCAGGTCGTCCATGAAGTCGGTGACAACGCCAATGGCATTGGTGAGTTCTTCTGGGCGAGGAGGGTCGTGGCGGAGGTGGCTTTCGGTGAGCACCACGGTGCCAACAGGAAAACTGACGGCATGTTGCAACGTTTGTTCGCCAATCATGATTTCGGTGCTGCCACCACCGATGTCAATGACCAGTGTGATGCCATCGTGTTGTGGAAGATGCGATAGCGCACCCGAGTAGGCGAGCCGGCCTTCTTCTGTGCCCGCAATGATCATAGGACGAGTGCCCAACACGGCTTCTGCCTGTTGCAAAAATGATTCTGCATTTGTTGCACGTCGACATGCTTCAGTTGCGGTTACGCGGATTGTGCGAACGTTGTGCTGGCCGATGATGGCTGCGTACTGCTCAAGGCGAGAAATGGTTCGTGCGATTGCCTCATCGTTCAACATGTTGGTGTGTGCAACACCGCGACCTAAGCCCGTTACATGAACCTCGCGAACAATGTCGTTGCCCTGCGCGTCGGAAATGAGCAGGTTGGCAGAGTTGGTGCCAATGTCAATTGCAGCGACGGCTTGTTGTGATGCCAGTTGATACATCGACCGCGAAATGCTGAGTTTGTCGGCAACCCACTGGCCAATGGGGTCGTTGCCACCAGCAAGCCACCAACCAAAATGTGCATGCAAACACTTCACGCCAATACGCGTGCCTGCAACGCCACCAAATGGGCGTGGACCACTGTGATCTGCAGGAATCAGGGCATCGCGCTCGGCTGCGTAACGTTCGTGGGCATCAGCAATGAGTTGCGGGTCGATCTCGGCTTCTGCTTGGTTCACGCCGCCAGTTGCTTCAAGGCGACCCACCAGCACATTTTCGCGTGCACCACATAGCCAATACAGCGTTGGCATGGGCGTTCCATCGGGGAGCAGTGGCTGATTGCGCAAGACAACAGGGTCACCGTCGTGTGCGCGAACAACAATCTCGAATTGCCCCTGCGGAGTTCGCCCGAGTAACTCGGTGATTCGCGCAGTATCTGTAGCGCTGGGTGAGTTAGAAGAGCTTGACAAGGACAAATACCAACACCGCAAGTGCAATGACTGCAGGGATCGCACGCTTGGCAATGGTTGAGCCCGCGGTATCTAACAAGTTGAGTGGAGCAACTTCTGGTCCTTCAATTTTTCGAATAGCAGGCTGTTGCGGTTCGGTGGTTGCTGTTGCTTCAACTGCAACTTGTGCTGTTGGCTGTTCGATTGCTGGCGATGCAGCAATCAGTTGGTTGAGATTTTCAGAAAACTGGGCAAGCAGTTTGTCGCTGACATCGGCAAGTGCACCACGACCAAACTGGGCAACTTTTCCTGAAATGGAAAGATCGGTATGCACCGTGCACTTTGTTGATGTTGGGCTCACCGATGTGAGTTCGGCAGTGATCATTGCCGATGCATTGCCTTTTCCGGTGGTGTCACGACCTTC
>JAURJB010000023.1 GCA_030832455.1 Acidimicrobiales bacterium | reverse complement strand
TGCGGACGAGGCGGTGCTTTCAGTTCTCAGTATCGACCCTGCAAAATTTTCGTTGAAACGAGGCATGCGGCACGCAACGGTGGCAACCGCACAAACTGCGCTTGCACGTGTGTTGAAGGTGAAGGTCAAAGCAGATGGTGTGTTTGGTCCCAGCACGCAGCGCCTCGTGCGACGCTTTCAGAAATCCGTTGGTATCAAGCAGACGGGCGTAATTAACCGCGTAACGTGGTCGGCGCTACTTAGCGCTTCAGCCCAGCAGTAAACCGAGCTTCCCACGCAGCATCGCTCACCATTTCTGGGTATGCAGCGCGATACTGGCGTTTTAGACCGCGATACGAAAAGGCAATAGCAACAACGGATTTTGCCACCTGACCAAGAAGTGAAAAGAACCGTTTGGTATCGCGTTCCACCACATATCCATCGGCAATTCGGTCGTGGCGATACAAAATACGATTGCGCAATGTAGAGATGCCGACTGCACGTGCATCAATTGGCGCAACACCATAACCACGTAGGCGCAATTGGTGCGGAATGATGTACCCACCAAGTAACAACACTGCACATACAAACCCAATTGCACGCAACGCTTTATGTCGTGGTTTGCGTGGGCTGATTGATGCAAGCTCTGGCGACAACGGCGCTGGCTTTTCTTCGACACACTGGCGCAACTCATCATGTAATGCGGCGTGATCAACTTTCATCCATTCGTCAGGGCCAGCAAGATACGCCTGCAAACCCTTCAGCATGTACTCGGTGCTGGCATAACGCATCGAGAACAAGTTGCGGAACCCAAAGGATGCGAACCGATACGCCAAGTTCCACCAGTGATGCTTGTCGAACACCAATGTGTCAACCAACGCCATATTGCGCGACTCGTAGAACAGCGAACTTGGATTGTTCTTCAAGCCAAAGTCGGCATGCCACACAATGACACCGTTTAATGTCACGCTGTGTTTGCCCGTGTGCATCAAACCAAAGGCAACATCGTCTCCACGCACAAATACGGGCAATGGGTTGTCATTGGTAATGGAAATGGGGAACGCCGTGTACCACCAGGCGGTGTAGTCGAACGGAATCTCTTGCGCATCGGCAATGGCAAGGGCACGTTCACGCAAGTCGTCCTCGCGCCCAATCGCGCGCAACGGGTAAATAGAGCGGAACGCATACTCCGATCCAGCTTCAAACTGCATCCACGGGCGCTCTTCGCTGAGCATTGCACCGTGCACACACAGCTTTGGGTCGCGCGCGTTCGAAAACAACGCCATGGTGCGCACCAGCGCCTCTGGTTCGAGGTTGATGTCGTCGTCCATAAATAACACGTGCGTTGCCCAGCCTTGTTTACGCAACTCCATCAACCCGCGAGCGAAGCCGCCCGCTCCACCAAGGTTGCCGTTAGGCACTACTTGCAATGGCGCGTCTGATGAAGCATCGAATGTGACGTTCTGAGCGTTATCAACAACAAACACACGCACACGTCCACGCAATACATCGAGATTGCGTTCTAGCTCGAGCACATTGTGCACGGTTTTGCGCACGTACTCTTGGCGATTAAACGTGGTGATGGAAAGCGACAACTTCACATCATGAGCCGCAGCATCATTACTCACCCATTCGCCGCCCGTGATGCACACTTCGCCGCCTCGCGCCACCACGCGAACGAAATAGGTTCCCGTGGTGCTCGACTGCAGATCAGGCAGTAAAAGCTCAACAAATACAGGTGAATTTTCGCCATGAGGCAACGGAGCGCACGCTACGACTTCTTCTTTTCCACCCGTTACCTCAACAACTTGGGCTTCACCAATGCCCGAAGCACGAACTCGTATGGCAAGCGAATTCACCGTGGTGATGCGACGCCAGCGACCAGCAGCGAACACACCAAAGGACGTATCAAACGACACCTGCGCACCGTCTTGCAGCACTGCCCCGCCTGGCACCACGCGCGTGGTGCCCGCAAAACGCGCATACAACAGCGGTTCGGCAGTGGTGTCTGTTGGCAACACCAAACGTTGCAGCAACTGTGTCATCACGCACCACCAAGTGGGTCGGTGAAAAAGGACGGGATTGCACTATTGCTGGCAAGTGCTTCAAGCATGCCGCTTGCCGCATTCAGTGCCTCATGAATCGTCACATCCATGTCGAGATAACGATAGGTGCCAAGGCGACCCAAGAACGTCACGCCTTGTTGCGCGCGAGCACGTTCGACATACTTCACCAACTGATCTTTTTCTTCGACAAGACGAATTGGGTAATACGGGGTGTCGGCTTCGGTGCACAAGCGTGAATACTCGGTGTACGTCACCGACTTGTCGTGATGCTCCCACGGAGCAAAATGCTTGTGTTCGGTGATACGCGTATACGGAACACTTTCGTCGCAATAGTTGAGCACTGGACAACCCTGCACATCACCCTCGTGAACCTCTTGCACGAAGTCCAGTGTGCGATACCCCAATCGGCCATGCGCAAAACCAAAGTATGCGTCAATTGGTCCGGTCCACACCACATGGTCGTATGCATGCGCGCTGTTCGGATCAAACTGTGTACTGAGATGCACTGTGATCGATGGATGATCAAGGATCGCTTCCACAATGGGCGTATACCCGTGTTCTGGAATTCCCTGAAACGGATGATTGAAGTATGAATCGTCAGCGGTAAAGCGCAACGGCAGTCGCGCAAGAATGCTGGCCGGCAACGCCGTTGGCTCCTCGCCCCACTGCTTTTTGGTGTACCCCTTAAAGAATGCTTCGTACAGTTCGCGACCAACGAAACGCAGTGCCTGATCTTCAAATGACACCGGATGCGTAATCGTCTTGTCAGCCTTTTCGGTGATGAATGCTTCGGCTTGTTCAGGCGTGAAATTGGTGCCGAAGAAATCGTTAATCAGCGTCAGGTTCATGGGCAGTTGGTACTTCTTGCCACCGCTCATGGCGCTCACCGTGTGGCGGTAGGCCTTCATCACCCCAAAACGTGTGATGAAGTTCCAGACATGTTCATGTTGGGTGTGAAAGATATGCGGTCCATACACATGCACCATGACGCCCGATTCGTGGCGTTGCGTGAAGCAGTTACCGGCAACATGAGACCGCGTATCGAACACCGTGATCTGGTGCCCTGCTTCAGCCAATTGGCGAGCCACCACAGCACCTGAAAAGCCGGCGCCAACGATGGCAAAGGACCGTGACACCACGGCTAAATACTAGTTAACTAGTGCGAAAGCCAAGGGGCGCAGGCGCCTTCCAAATCGCGAACTTCAATGCGCTCACGGTTTGCGTATGTCACCTGATTCTGTGGATCTGGGCGCAATTTGAACGTGCGGAATGACATCTCTGTGGTGTCAATGGCAAGAATCCGACCCGACAGCGAGTCGCCAAGGCCAAGCAACACTTTGATCGTCTCCAGAGCCTGAATTGAACCAACGATTCCTGGCAAGACGCCAAGCACGCCAGCCTCTGCACAACTCGGAGCAAGCTCTGCTGGCGGTGGCTCAGGAACCATGTCGCGATATGTCGGTCCATTCTTTGGATCAAACACGGTGACCATTCCTTCAAACCTAAAAATTGATCCGTGCACGACAGGAATGCCGAGCTTGATGCTGGCGTCATTCAACAAGTAACGACTTGGGAAGTTGTCGGCGCCGTCAACAATGACGTCGTAGCCAGCAATAATTTCCATGATGTTGCTTGCTTGCAAACGAGTGTCGTAGGTGATGACTTTGACATCTGGATTAAGCAACTGCAATGTCTTTTTTGCCGACTCCACCTTGCGATCACCAATGCGCTCAATGTTGTGCAAAATTTGACGCTGCAGGTTTGATGCATCCACTTCATCCATGTCGACGATGCCAAGTGTTCCCACCCCTGCTGCTGCCAAGTACAACGCTGCAGGCGAACCAAGCCCACCAGCACCAAGCAACAACACTTTGCTTGACAACAGCGTTGATTGACCTTCGATCCCAACTTCTGGCAACAGGATGTGCCTCTGGTAACGATTGCGCTGTTCTGGAGTAAGCACTGCAGGCGTGCGCCATGGGCGACCTTCGTCCTTCCATTTACCGAAGCCACCAGCGACTGAGACAACATTGGTATAACCCAGTTCCTGCAATGTCTTTGCGGCAAATGCGCTGCGCACACCGCCTGCGCAATACACAAGTACTGGCGCAGTTTTTTCGACGATGCGACCTTCGATTTGCGCTTCTAAGTGACCACGTGGAATGTGCAATGCATCGGGCAACGCACCTTGCTCGTATTCATCTGGCTCGCGCACATCCAACACCACAACCCCGCCCGCGGTAATGCGTGACGCTGCTTCATTCGTGTCGATCTCGGTGATCTGTGTTTTTGCTTGCGCAAGTAAGTCGCGAAAACTGGCCATGGGGGGCACCTCCGCCTAATACCCTACCAATTCAGTCGGGATTTGACGATCTGGGCCCCCAGCGATTTATCTCACTCAACTATCTGAGGCAACACCGTGCCGATGTCGGCATTGATCACAATGTCGGCATACCGGTCCATTTCGGTTGGCTGTCCATTGACAATGATCACCTGTGCCCCATTCGACTTTGCGCGCGGAACAATGTTGGCCGCCGGATACACACGCAACGACGACCCCACCACCAATAACACGTCGCAGTCATCTGCTGCCCCGAGCGCCGCCTCAATCACCTCTTGCTTCAGCGACTCCTCGAACAGGATCGTGTCGCTTTTCAAAATGCCACCGCACAACAAACATCTTGGGTCTGCGTCACCGGCAAGCACGCGCTCCACTGCTGCGCGCATCGGGTGCGTGTCTTTGCAGTCCCAACACACCGCAACATGCATCGTGCCGTGCAGCTCGTGCACCAACTCGGGTTGATTGCCAGCTTTTTGATGCAGGCCATCAACGTTTTGGGTTGCCACAGCACGCAAGACGCCACGCTGTTGTAGCTGCACGAGCGCTCGATGTCCAATGTTTGGCTCTGCGACCCATGCCATGTTGCGCGCGCGGTTTTGCCACGCAATCTTTCGCACTTCGGGGTCGTTCAGGTAGTAGCTCAACGTTGAGGTTTTCTCGGCAAGCGGATTTTTGGTCCACACACCATTTGGTCCACGAAAGTCGGGAATCCCCGAATCAGTAGAGATTCCAGCACCCGTAAACGCAGTAATTCGCTGCGCTGCACGCATCGTTTCGCGTGCGCGCTCGATCAAGCCGGCGTAATCGGTCATCTCTGTGGAACTTTCATTAGGTATTCATGGTGCCACGCTGCCACGTCCTTGCACACATCGTGCTCATGAACACCACGCGCGATCTCATCACATCACCCACCATCGTTATCGTCCCATGGGTCGACCCTGTTGTCGACGAGGCTGGTGCGTCAGTCTTTTCTCGCTATGTCGAAATGTATTGGTTGCCCGTACTTGGGCCGAGTGCGTTGTGGATGATGCGACGCATGGTGATGGGCTTTGAATCGTTCCCCGCTGGTTACGAATTTGATTGCGCAACCACAGCAACAGATATTGGACTTAGTTTTTCTGCCAGCCCCAATTGCTCGTTTTCTCGCTCACTCAGTCGCTGCCTGCACTTTGGCGCTGCACAACCTCATCAAGGTGGGCTTGCCGTGCGGTGTTACTTACCCGCGGTCAGCAAACGACACTTGCAACGGTTGTCAGCCCCGCTGCGCGACGCTCACGATGCGTGGAGCCAGGGCACGTAATTTTCCATAAACGCCCACGACACACGATGAATGGCACTTGGTCCGTAACCCTGCAAAGCCACCCGATGCTTTGGGCACGGATAGCCCTTATTGGTATCCAAACTCCACATCGGGAAATCGCTCGCATATTCGCGCATCATCCGATCCCGAGACACCTTGGCCAACACCGAAGCAGCCGACACCGACAGGCACGATGCATCGGCTTTTACTTGCGTGACAACACGGCCAACATGTGGCGAGACGAAGTCCCACTTACCGTCAATGATCGCTGCAGACGAACGTAAGTCGACACTGTGCGCTAGTTGTTCGAGTGCGCGCTGTGTCGCTAGTTTTTGCGCTTTGTTCATTCCCAAGCGATCACATTCCTCATGCGATGCTGCGCCAATTGCCCATGACCCACATGTTGCCGCAACGTGGTCAAACATTGCTTCGCGTTTAACTTCTGAGAGTTGCTTCGAATCGCGTGCTCCACCCATAAGTTGTTGTGCATTTGATGCGTTGATCACATCGTGTGTCAGCACTGCTGCGCCAATCACCAGCGGGCCAGCCCATGCACCCTTACCTACTTCATCAAGCCCAATGACACTCGATGCACCACTGCTTAACAATTGGCGCTCGAGGTCAGTTGTTGGCAACGTGGTCACGGTGCAACAAACCCCGCCAGCAACGCATCACCCGTGGCATCAACCGAATGCCAGGCAGCATCGGTTGCACCCGCATCAAGTCGCAGACCAAATGGCCCGCTCGTCTCCCACAACACTGCAGGCTTTTCGCCATGCCAACGCAATCCGTAGCTCACTTTGTGTTCTGGTGAGGCAACGATTCGGTGACATTCCATGTTCACGCCAAGCCACATGCGTGGCACGCCAAAGCGCAACACTGCTGCCCCGCCTTCACGACGCGGACTTACTAACTGCTCATCAAGCCAGGCAATCACGCGAACATCTTTTGGCGCAGCGTTGGGTAGCGCTTCTGCTGGCGCCAGGCGCTGTTGCGATGCACGTACGTCATCTGCGGCACGGTGTTCATCAAGCGACCACAACACGCACCGAGCAGCAAACAGTGCTCGCTCAACATCCCACGCAAGTGATGGTGCTTTTTTGTGTTTCCGAAACAGCACTTCAACCACATCGACCAAACGCTCAAGATGATGATCAACTTTTTCGCCCATCCGCACGAGTTCGTGCAACGACAACACATACGCCACATCATCGTCAGCATCTGGGCCAACCAAATCAGCGCCCCACTCGCTGTCATGATTTCCACTCAGCACCAACAGATCACTGCGCAATCGGTTGATCAGCGGTGCCAGCGACTTGTCGGCAACAAGTGCATACCCCGCACGCTCAACACTGTTGAGCCAACCGCGTTGCAGTTGCTCGCTCGTGGGCAACTGCTCGAGGTTGACCGTTCCACCAACTGCCTTGTGTGATGCAAGAGCAACTCGCAATGTCGAACCGTGCGCCACCGGAAACACCACACTGCCCTCTGGCAGATCAATACCTTGGGGCCCAAGCGGGCTGGGTTGGCGCGACGACAACACATCTGGGCGTGTAAACGCCACAGCAATCGGCAATGTTGATTCGTTGCTGATTTCTACGACCAACAGTCCGCCATGGTCGGGCACGGCATACACACGTTGCACCGCATCGCCACTTGGGATGCGCACGCGCGTTTCGATGACGGGAACACCGGCGCGACGGGTTTGCCGCACCGTGGTCTCCTTGGCTGGGTCGTGCCACCTGTCGTCGGCAGCCACATACCAATCGAGTGGAGTTGGTTGCTCTTCCATGCGGATTGATCCGCGTTCGTTGACAATTGCATGCCATCCACCAGCACGCACACCCAACACATGGGCTGCCGGACGAACTGTTGCACTGAGTGAAATGGACGAGATCAAACCCGGGGTGTTACTCACGCCTCAAGTATTGCCGAAACACCGACAAATCGACTTAGTCGAATTCACTCTTACTTTGCCTGCTCATCAATGCTCGAAGCGCCTCTGCTGCACTGACCTTGCCGGCGCACACCGCAGCGACTTGCTCGGCAATGGGCATTTCAACCGAATGACGATGCGCAAGCTCGATTACCGATGCCGAGCTTTTCACTCCCTCAGCAATCATGTTCATCGATGCCACGATGTCGTCAATGTTTTCTCCGCGGCCAAGACGAACGCCAACTTGAGTATTGCGACTATTCATAGACGCACATGTCGCCATGACGTCTCCCATGCCAGCAAGGCCCGAAAACGTTGTAGATTGAGCGCCTAGTGCCACCCCAAGGCGTGACATCTCGGCAAGGCCACGCGTTACCAAAGTTGCTTTTGAGTTTTCACCAAAACCAAAGCCCTGCGAAATACCCGCCGCTATTGCCACCACGTTTTTTACGACACCACCAATTTCACAACCAATCACATCGGGGTTTGTATACAAACGAAACGTTGGACAACTAAACACTGCAACTAGTTCGCGTGCAATTGCAATATCGGTGCATGCGATCACACTCGCTGCAGGTTGGCCAGCAAGAATTTCTTTTGCCAAGTTTGGGCCACTCAACACCGCTACCGGGTTGTTTGGCATAGCATCCGCGATTACTTCACTCATTCGCTTAAACGTTGATCGCTCCAACCCTTTCGACAAACTGACAATCGGCACTTGATCGCCAATGTGTTTGCTTACTTCGACAATGACCGAACGAAACCCAAGCGACGGCACCGCCATCGCAACAACATCTGCTCCCGCAAGTGCACGCGCCAAGTCACTGTCTGCGCGCAGCGACTCAGGCAATGTTGTATCGGGCAAATATGCCGAATTGATGCGAGTCGAGTTGATCTCATCGGCAAGTTGTGGTCTGCGAGCCCACAACGTTGTGGTGGCATTTTGTGATGTCAACGCTGCAACTGTGGTTCCCCACGATCCAGCCCCAACCACACACACTCGTTGCGTCACACCGCAAACCTTACGACAGCATCACCCTGGCGTGAGCAAGGGCCGTAGGCTACGCCCGTGACAACTCACCGATCATCTCTGCAGCGCGGTGCCGTGGTGCTTCCCATTAAGGGCTTCAACAATGCAAAAGCCCGGCTCGAATCAGTACTTTCGGCCGAAAACAGGGCTTCCCTTGCCGCTTTTACCGCTGGTGGGGTGCTCGAAGCGGCAGAAGGAATCGACACCTTTGTTGTCTGCGATAGCGATGACGTTGCACAGTGGGCGCGTGAACGAGGTGCGATGGTGGTGCGCCAACACACCGCCGGATTAAACGGAGCCATCGCAAACGGAGTGGACACTGCGTCATACAAACGCGAATGGGTTCTCATTGCTCACGCCGACCTGCCGTTCCCGCAAGATCTTCTGTCGATCATTGATTTAGATGACGTCACCTCGAGCGTGACCATCGTTCCCGATCGACACGGCGATGGAACAAACGTGCTGGTCATCCCCGTGGGTTCAGGATTCACCTTTCACTATGGCCCGGGCAGTTACGCGGCACACCGGTCTGAGTCACAGCGACTTGGCTTACCCGTGCGCGTGATTACCCATGATCAACTCGGCCTCGACATTGACACACCCGATGATCTTGCACAACTTCCCGCAAGTTGGCTGCACGGAGATTTCTCGTAATTCATTTCCACATGTTGTGATACAAAAAAAATCGAGGGGCCGAAGCCCCCCGATTTCCAGTTTTCCGAACCGATTACGTATCGGCTAAAGGCTAAATTACTTAGCGGCCTTTTTTGCAGCCTTCTTGCGACGCTTCTTAGCAGGAGCCTTCTTAGCTGCCTTCTTCGTAGCCTTACGCTTCTTTGCTGGTGCCTTCTTAGCTGCCTTCTTAGCTGTCTTACGCTTCTTTGCTGGGGCCTTCTTAGCGGCCTTCTTGCGCTTTTTTGCTGCCATGATTTTCTCCTTGTTTAGGTATTGCTATTTACGGTTTGGATTCAATTCACTCTTCAGCGTTGAGCTTGAAGTGAACTTCATTGCTGTTGAAGCTGGTACCTGGACTGGTGCACCCGTTTGTGGGTTGCGCCCTGTACGAGCTTTACGGCTTGACGTGCTGAACGAACCGAAGCCCGGCCATGCAACTTTCTCGCCATTCTTAGCCGAGGCTACGACCAGTTCAAAGAACGAACCGATAGTGCGTTCGGCATCTGCCTTTGACACTCCGGATTTCTGAGCAACTGCATCAATGAGCTCTGCTTTTGTCATTTTCTTACCTAGCTTTCTCGGAATCGGATAACTGATTCGTCATCTATCTGACTAGGTCTGCACAGAAATTGCAAGTATTGAAATCGTTGTCACGCATTTCTGAACAGTTTTTTCACAGATCGTGATGCAACGTTGCAACAAATTTTTTTCGATTAATCGACGAAAAAAGTGTGCACGATCTACTCACGTGCGTGTAAATATTTCGTGCGCAATACACTGAACGCCATACCTCTGTCACGGACCTTCATTTTTCATAAAACCCAATAAACATAAGGGTTTGCGAAAGCCCGTAAATACGCGGAATCGGAAATTTGCGAGCACCCGTAAGGGTTTCCCGACGTCAAAAATTCTTGATTTCGACCCATTTTCCTGAACCCCTTACGGGTGCTGGAGCGCCACTTTTGGGCACCCGAAAAAGCCCGAAAACAAGCCAAAAAATATTTTTAAAATATTGTGCAAAAAATCGCCAAAATTGCCTCTCTGAGCACTTTTTGACAAAAAGTTTCGCGAATTTGAGTATCCACCAAACACGGATCCCGAAAGTCCAAACTAATCCACGTTGAATAATTTCCTCGACCACACCGACTCGGCCCAATCAACTGACGAGACACCGCTCGGAACTCGCGTCGACAGAATTGTTAATCGCGCACTTGCATCACACACCGAAATTGCAACTCGTGTTGTGCTTGACACATCAGTCCTCGTTGCAGATCCTGCATGTATTTATCACTTTGCAGGTTGCGATGTTGTTATTCCATTAACGGTGATTGAAGAACTTGATGGATTAAAAACACGCATGGATGATGTTGGTCGCTCAGCGCGCACTGCTCTTCGCAGCATTGAAGAACTGCGCAAGAAAGCTGGTGGTTCACTCGCTTCGCCAACGCGTGTTCACGATGGCCCCGACAGTGGAACCGTGCAAATTGAAGTCAATGGCGTGCAGCGCAACTTGCTTGTTGAGCACGGTCTTGACCCCGATGTTCCCGACAACCGGATTATCGGAGCAGCACTTGGTCAGGCCCGCATCTCGCCCACCCGCATGATTTCCAATGATGCGGCTTTGCGCATCAAAGCAGCCCATATGGGACTGATTGCTGAGGAGCATCAGCCCGTTGGCGCTGGTGCCGATACTCGCCCCATGGGCTGGTCAACATTTGATACCACGAACGCACAAATCGATTCGCTGTATCGCAGCGGAGGAATCGAAGTTAGCGAAGTTGCTGTTGGCACACATTTGGTCGACAATAATTTTGCGGTATTGCGAAGTGGCTCGCAATCTGCACTGGCACGGTGCAACGACAATGAATTAAAACTCATTGCGCAAAACCCACCAGAAGCATGGGGATTGCGTCCACGCAGTAAAGAACAACGTTTTGCACTCGACTTGCTGCTCGATCCAGAAGTATCGGTAATTGCCCTTGATGGACGCGCAGGCACGGGCAAGACATTGATGGCGATTGCTGCTGGTCTTGAACAAGTTGTGGAACAACGACGCTACGAACGTCTTGCTGTGTACCGCCCGCTCGTTCCCGTTGGCCGAGCAGACGTTGGATTTTTACCCGGTGATCTTGATGAAAAACTTGATCCGTGGATGTCGGCAATTCATGACGCCATCGTTGCACTCACCGATCAACGCTCGAGTCGTGATGCTCGTGGTTTGATCGACGAACTCACTGATCGTGGACAGCTAACGCTTGAGTCGGTCACCTTTTTGCGTGGCCGTTCCTTGCAACAACAATTTGTCGTCGTTGACGAAGCGCAAAACCTTGAACCCACCACCTTGAAGACCATCCTCACCCGCATCGGTGAAGGAACCAAAGTGGTGTTCACGGGCGATACCAGCCAGATTGATGCCCCCTATATGGGTGAGTCGAACAACGCCCTGGCGGTGCTCATTCATGCCTTCTCTGGGCAGCGCTGCTTTGGCCACATCACCTTGGCCGCCTGCGAGCGCAGCGCTGTGGCCAGCCTGGCCGCCGAGCTCTTGTAACCGCACTCAGGTCCTCACTGGGCCTGTGACGAATGGCAAACCCACCTGGGAATAACGTGACCCCATGATCGGTTTAGTATTTAGTACTAAATAACTCCCGCTGTGAAAGGCCTCGTTATGTCACTCAAAGAGTCACCCGTCTCCGATCTCTACCTCACCGAGTTCTCCGAACCCGTCACCCCAATTGGATCACTCATTGACTGGACTCAATTTGCCAACTGCAAAGGCAAGACCAAACTGTTTTTCGCTCCAAAGGCAGAGCGCCCACAAGCACGCGAGCGTCGCGAAGCAAAAGCCAAATCACTGTGCATGAATTGCACCGTGCAACAGACATGCAAAGAGTTTGCACGCAACAACCACGAGTACGGCTTGTGGGGCGGAGAGAACGAAGAAGAGCGTCACCTTGCTGGTTACACGATTGCTGCTCCGATCGGAGTTCGCAGTCGCGCGTTGCGCACCGCTTCGTAACACCGCACTCGTTACTCAGTGCGCTTACCGCTGATCGCACTCATCACGGATTGCTCTTGTTGAGCCTGCCACACTAGATGCATGGCAATTGCGACAGACAAGATCACTGATCCAGGCGAATACGTCACCCGTTTCATCGAGAACATCGAGCAAAGTCATTTCACTGCGGCAATGGAGATGGTGTCCGAGGACTGCGAATACGACAACGTACCGATCACCAAAGTGTTTGGTCGCGAAGCAATGATTCAGATTCTGTCCGATTTCCTGGCCGCTGCAACCAAAGTTGAATGGTTGATCCACCACCAGGTGTCACATGGCGACATGGAGCACGGCGTCGTCATGAACGAACGCACCGATCGTTTTGAAATGGATGGCCGTTGGATTGAGCTCGATATTGCTGGTCTGTTTGTCGTAAGCAACGGCAAAATTGCGCTGTGGCGCGATTATTTTGACCGCGAATCCTTCACCAAGGCTCTCGCCTCTAAATAGAACACCCCTCGCTTACTGTGCCGCACATGAGCGAACACATCTCTACTGCTCGATTTGCGGTTGTCGACACGGAAACAACCGGCCTCTCCCCCGACACCTGCGCAATTTTGCAACTCGGAATCGTCATCGTTCGTGGTGATGGCGTCATCGAAGACCAGTTTTCTACCTACATCAAACGGCGATTCTGGAAACCGGGACGCCTTGGTGCGCATCACGTTCATGGCATCACCAGACGCCACTTGCGTACCGGGGTCTCATTGACTCACGCGCTCGACCACCTGGCTACAGCATTGTCAACCGCAACATTTGTTGCCCACAACGCACCATTCGACCTTGGCTTCCTACGTACCGAAGCAACGCGCTGCGGCCATTCGTTAACCATCACGTCGCCGATCTGCACGCTTGCCCTGTCGCGCTCACTCGACCCAGCAAAAACTCATCCCCATAACTTGCGCGAACTTGCCACGCGATACGGCATCACCGATGTTCCTAATCATGATGCGCTTGCTGATGCAGTAGTAACCGCGCGGCTCTTGCCACTGTTGCTTGCCAAAGCCAACATCACCACCGTTGACCAACTAGCAGCAATTGCCCTGAAATAGTTCAGCGGTAGCGCTGTAACACGGCCTGCGCTGTGCGCTTGCCCAGGTCTGTCCATTTCGCGGGCTCCACCACCGTGATCGCATCGCCGCCGCGCAACAACAATCGCCCAAGCCAGCGCTCTGAGCCAACGGGGATCGTCATCTTCACGCTGCCATCAGCGAGCACTTCACGCGAACGATAGGGATACGACTCAACCAAGCGGCGTGCGCTCGGTTGAACGAGCAACGTTGCCTGCTGCACATCGGCACCAAAGAATTCGATTTCACCATCAACCCCATCAAAATTTGGTGCGGCTGATTTGCCAGTTGGGGTAAACGATTCGATGCGATCAATGCGGAAATTGCGCACTTCACCCGACTGTTCATCATCAGCGCGGACATACCAATGCCCCGTTTGATCAAACACCGCACGCGGGAAAATCACCCGTGTCGAACGTGTTTGCGAAATGGGTGAGTAATACCCAATCTCGACGAACTCACCGTTCGTCACAGCCTGCTGCGCATCCAATAAAAATCTCACGGGCTGTACATCGACCGCCACTGCATCTTGACGCGGTAGTAACGGCTGCAACTTCTTCAATGCTGAAGCTAGTGGCCCACGCTTGTCTGCGCCTGGCATCGACAGTGCGGCACTAGCCATCGCCTGAAGTGCAAATAACTCGGCAGAGTTCAGTTGCAGAGGTCGAGAAAACATCAGAGGAACTTCGGCAACCACTTCGTCTTCGTCGACAAACACATCAATCAGTGCATCTGGCGTATACGGAGGTACACCGCACATTGCCGCCATGATCAAGTCGCTCATCAACTCTTTCTCGCTTAACTTGAACTGCTTAGCCATCTCCGACAGCTTCACTCGCTTGCGACTAATCAGCCACGGCAGCATCACGAGTAGACCCTCCACGCGTTCCGCCGCACCACGCGGGCCGCGACGTGCTTTACGCAGCGCCATCAGTTAGCCCCTGCTTGTTCGGTCAGCCATGCAATCACCTGTTTACGGACTCGTGGTGGTCCAAGCACGGTGGCATGGTCGACCATTGCAAACAACCACACGCGAAATGCGGTGAGATTCGCACACGGAATTGCAAATTCCATCGATCCGTCAGCATGTTCAGCAACTACTGCCTGTTTGCCGAATTGATCGCGTACTCCGTGTGCCAAGCGTGCATCCACTAGCACGGTTGCCGATGCGTCTTCGCCGTGTCCCTCTGCAAGCAAATCGGACTCTGTAGGAACCGCAGACAACAAATCAAAACCCTTTGGTCGCTGAAATGAGTCTTTTTCTGCAACGACAATGTCACTGTCAATCCGATCAACTCGAAATGTTCGTTTGTCGTTACGCAATGTGTCGAACCCCACGAGATACCAATAACCCGCACGTGCGAGCAGCCCATACGGATCGACCGAGCGCTGTTCTCCGTTATATGAAAACTGCAGTGTGCGATGTTCGACTACACCTTTTGCCAAAGTTGCCATCAACTCTTCCTCAAGTTGAATGTTGACGCTCATCGATGGCGCATTTAGCGCGCGCTCGCCACCCAGTTTCCATAGCGCCTCATCACCAAAACTTGCACCAATCCGAACGGTTGCCATTGCCAATTGCAGTGCGGTCTGTTCGTCTGCAGTAAGCCCAAGATCTTCCAATTCGTAACTTTTGCGATTGACTCGATAGGCGCCCTCACCTGCTTGATCGCCACCGAGTGTGACCATCTCGACGGGAATACCCAAATCACGCAAATCACCTTTGTCGCGCTCGAAGGCTGCGCGTGCTGCGGTATCCGATTCGGGATACTGGCCTGCAAGTTCCTGGCGAATCTGTTTCAGCGTTAATGGCGATGAACGCTGCACCAGCAATGCCAGCAGATTGATCATCCTCTCCGCTTGTGAATACTTGGTCGCCACTGCCGACAGACTACGTGGCGCGACGGTGGTTTTTGTACCACTGCACCAATTGCGTGGTGGATGAGTCAGTGGCGTGCGATGGCGTTGGTGCATCTATGTCTGCACGCACCTCGGTGGCCAGCTTTTTACCCAACTCGACACCCCATTGATCAAAACTATTGATCCCAAAGATGCAGCCCTGAACAAATACCGAGTGCTCATAGAGCGCAATGAGGGCGCCCACTGTTCGCGCAGACACTGACGACAGCAACAGCGTGGTGCTCGGACGATTTCCAGGCAGCGTGCGATGTGGCTCGGCTTGATGACCAAATGCCAATGCTTGGCTTTGCGCAAACATGTTTGCCACCAACGCATCGTGTGCGCGGTGGTCATGAGTTGGAGTTGCCGCTACACCAATGAAGTCAACGGGAACTACCGATGTGCCTTGATGCAACAACTGCATATATGCGTGTTGCGCATTAGTGCCCACTCCGCCCCACACGACAGGCGATGTTTCAATGCTGACGGGTTGTCCGTCGCGCGTCACGCGCTTTCCGTTGCTTTCCATTTCCAGCTGTTGCACATACGACGCGAACGAACGCAAACCCGTTGCATACGCAACCATCGCACGAGTTTCACGATTCAACAACGAACGATTCCAGACATTGATTGCGCCCATCAATACCGGTGCATTGCATTCAGGCGGAGCGGCAAGAAAATGTTCGTCCATTGCGTGCATGCCAGCCAGCAATTCATCAAACTCATGTGGGCCAAACGCAATGACGTTGACCAAATTGACGGCGGAGGCAACCGAATAGCGACCGCCCACCCACGACCACATGGGAAACACGTGATCAGCGGCTAATCCCGCTGTTGTCGCTTTATCGGGAAACACTGAAACCACACAGAAATGCTTAGAGACATGTTGTTCACCAAGTGACTCGCCGAGCCAAGCGGCAAGAATTCGGCCGTTACTGAGCGTCTCTGCGGTGCTGAACGACTTCGAGCACAACACCACCAAGGTTGACTCTGGGTCACATTGCGCAATCGCCGAACGCACATCAACCGGATCAATATTGGAAACAAAGTGACATTGCATGGCTGGCGCACTTGTTGACGACAGTGCTTCCCACACCAATACAGGGCCAAGATCGCTGCCACCAATACCGACATTGATCACACTGCGAAAATGTTTTCCTGTTGCACCAGTAATACTGCCGCTTCGCACCCCCTGAGCAAACGTATTGATCTGTACGCGCACACGATGGATCTCATCGATCACATCGTTGCCGTTTACCTCTACAGCGGTTCCCGCCGGTGCTCGTAACGCCGTGTGTAGCGCCGCTTGGTTCTCAGTGTTATTTACCGCAACGCCTTCAAACAGGTTGGATCGTCGTTCAACAAACTGTGACTGTTCGACGAGTTGCAACAATGCACCCAGCGACGCATCGTCAAGATTCTGCTTAGAAAAATCTGCGAATAACTCACCATTGCCCAACGGAACACTGACTGACATTCGCTCAGCGCGCGTGGGGTCTAGAGCAAAGAGCTTCTGCAGATCAGTGTGTGCAACCGATTGCGCACATGCAAGGGCAACAGACCAGGCGGGAGTTGTGGTGATATCCACTCGTTACAGGCTACCTGCGGTACTAGCGTGAACGAATCATGTCGCAACCTGCTCATCGTCAAGACACCTCCCAAGCAGCCGTTGCCCTCAGTTTTTCTGTGTATTTCTTGTGGGGTGCTCTCACGTTGTACTGGAAAGAACTGCGAGATTTCGATCCATTTGAACTGATTGGATGGCGCATTGCATCGTCAGTTGTGGTGCTTGTTGTCGTGATGAGTGCTACTCGCAGACTTCGCCCACTCCTCATCGCACTGCGCAACCCACAACTATTCCTGCGTATTTTCCTTGCAAGTGTCCTGCTCACGATCAATTGGGCAACATATGTGTGGGCAGTTGTTAACGATCACGTTCTTGAAACTGCTCTTGGATACTTCATTGCACCCGTGCTGACGATCGTGATTGGTGTTGGTATTCTTCACGAGCGCCTTCGACTCTTTCAAAAAGTCGCGGTGGCCTTTGCGGTCGGTGGAATTGCAGTGCTCACCATTGCTTATGGACGAGTGCCATGGATCGCCATCACGATTGCAAGTTCATGGTCGTTCTATGCCTATCTGAAGAAGCAGGTTCCGTTGCAGCCGCTTGAAAGCCTGACCGCCGAAGTGCTGGTGCTGGCTGTGCCAGCGATCGCCTTTTTATTCGCCACATGGAGCAAAGTAGACAGCGTGAGCAATACGGCAAACTTCACTGAGTGGATCTTTGTCGCATTCACTGGCGTAATCACCGCAGTACCACTACTGATGTTTGCGAGCGCATCGCAACGCACTCCGCTCACCATTCTTGGGCCAATGCAGTACATCGTGCCAACAATGAATTTTCTCATCGGGTGGTTGTTATTTGACGAATTACTCACGTCATCAAAAGTTGCAGGGTTCGCCCTGATTTGGGTGTGCTTGGCTTTAGTGTTGACCGACTTGTTCAGGACACAGCGGCAGCAACAAAACGTTTTAAGCCCTCAATAACGTTTTCATCGCGTTCATGATCGTTAATGACATAGCTAAACCTGGCAAGCCCCGAAATCATCACATCGAATAAATCTTGCAGCGTGCGTGCCGACATCTGTGATCCCACTTCACCGCGAGCAACAGCCTCTTCGCACAACTGCTGCATGAATACTGTCCAGTCTTTTCGCAGTGGGCGAATCGCATCAGACAGCTCGGGATGACGACGTGCTTCGGCCGCCACTCCAACAACGAATCCAACAAGTGATGGGTCGTTCTTACTGACATCCGATAACGCATCAATAATCGCTGCAAACTTGTCGACAAGGGTTTCGCATGGCGCTGCAGCCTTGACGACTGCTTCAGTGACCATGACTTGTACTTCTTCAAATGCTGCAACGTACATGTCTAGTTTTGATGGGAAATAGTGATAGATCGCCCCGGTTGTAATTCCTGCCGCCGCCGCAACCGTGCGGTTTGTCGTGGCGTCGTAACCCAGCGTGGCAAAAGATGATCGGGCTTCACGCACCAGTCGATTACGCGTCTCTAACGCATCAGTTGCACACGGGCGACCAAGTTTCTTCGTGGTTTCAAGAAGCTTCACAAGACAAACCTAATTGTGCTGCCCATCAGGAAGCGAAGCGGCGCAACACATTTGCTAGCTCAACTGGGCGATCTCCCTGAACGCTATGACCTGCGCCGTCAACCACAATCACCTCAGCATGAGGGCAACGAGATACCAGTTCAGCAACATCGTCATCGTCCACCACTGGCGAGATTCCGCCGCGCACCATTAACAGCGGTTTTTGCCAGCGCGTGATCATTTCCCACATTGGCGACCGTGGAGCTTCGTGCCCTGGTGCAGAGCCAGCAGTTTCCGTTTGGCCACGGCGGTCGTAACGCCATTGCCAGGTTCCATCGTCATGTTGTCGTGCGTTGTGCAGAATCCCACGCCGCAAACTTGCTTCACTGCGTGTGGGATTGTGCTCTTTTGTCCGTGCAAAGAGTTCATCAAAACTCGAAAAACTTTGTGGACCATTAATGAAATCAAGAACTGCTTTTGCTTTTTTACTCGTCACACCTGGGGTGATATCTACAAGCACCAAATGCGCAACAAGGTCTGGGTACGCATTAGCCAAAGCCAAACATGTCAACCCACCAAGCGACATGCCGATAATTGCTCGGGCATGTGGTGCGTGCTCGCGAATCACGAATGCAAGATCCTCAGCCATTCCTTGTGGACTGTATGTCGCATCATCACGCCACGAGGAGTGCCCATGTCCTGGCAAGTCGATTGCAATTGCTGGAAGACCAAGTGCGAGAGCAACGGTGTCCCACGTGTGAGCATTTTGTCCACTGCCATGTACAAACACCAAACATGGCTCTGCACTTCCCCACTTCACCGCGCTTACTGCGCGACCGTCGGGCAATTGCGTATTGACTCGTGCGACAACCGGCTGCGTTGAAACGTTTAGTTCGTATTCGGAAATGTTTTCTTGAAACAACGAGAACTCGTCATAGAAAATCTTGCTCATTGACGTACCTTATTGCACAACTTCAGCAATGTCTATGGATCACGGAACAACAGTGGTTGTAGCCACAGCATTTGGCGCAACTGAAGACGTCGTGGTGGTGTAGTTGGGGTCAGGTCGGTCAAAAGGTGGTACTGGCGAACCATATTCCTCTGGCTCCTTGATTCCGTCAAAGACATACACGCGATCGCCGTATGCAACTAACGCCGGGAAATACCGTGCGACCGACATTGGCAGTCGAATACATCCATGCGACGCAGGTTCAAGAGGAACCAAGATTGCACCATGAATTGCAATGTTGTAATTGAAATACACGGGGTTGTACATACTGCCCAGTTTTGATTCACGCATTCCCGTATGGCGGTTGTAGAAATAGAAAATTCCTGGTGGCGTTATAGCTTCACCACAAATGCCCATTTTTATCTGTTTCATTGTGTTGTTACCGTCTTGGCCTGGGTCAATCGTTACTTCTTCACACCATTTTTCATTTGAACCAGAAGAAATATGCGAAATCAATTGCACTTCTCCAGCCTTAAACACAACAAGCACCTGCTCAGGCAAATACACCTCTACATGGCTTGGAGAATCAGCTTGACGACGAGGCTGCACCTGCTCTGCTTGCTGCATGATCACCCATGTTGATGGTGTGACTTCTCCAGTTGCGCGCTCGCGCGGCGTTTTCATCACCAGTTTTTCAAAAGCCCACACTGCCTGCACGGTGTTTTGACCAAACTCACCATCTTGTGGGCCTGGATCAAAACGCATAGCTGCCAGTCGCTGTTGTAACCGCAATACATCGTCGCCTTTCATGCCGGGCTTCAACGTACGTGTCAATGGAACGAGAGGAACCGTTGTCGTTGTTTGCTCAACCGAATCGGGTGTTGTTACTTCACCCGAATCTCCATTGTCATTCGACATCACGCCAAATGCGACCACAGTCAGCAATACGGCAAATGCCACGAGCGCAGGACGCCAGCGGTCGTACAGGCTGTGATGATGGACGGCGTCATCGTCAAACGCATCCTCATCTGTCAGTTCGTAATTGGTGTATTCGTCGTTCATGATTTTTTTGGAGTAAGAGCGTTTAGGTGCGAGCGCAACGCCCACGCCTCTTGCAGAATTTTGACAATTACCGACGGCGAACTCAGTGTCGACACACCACGCGTTCGTGGAAAGTAATCAACACCAAATTGCACAACGCTCATTCCAAGTTTGCGTGCACTCACCATGAGCTCGGCATCAATGAATGAACCCTCGCTTGTCAGCGAAATAGTGTCGAGCACATTGCGTCGCACCAATTTAAACGCAAAGTTGACATCACGAAACCGACAACCAAATAATGCGCGCACCATCAGGTTGTACAACAACGAATACACAACGCGGACATATCCTTCGTCCGTACGATCAAATCGATATGCGGCAACAACGTCTGCTTCATATTGATTCATTAGCCGCAACGCTTTGTGCACCTCACGAAAATCAAACGGTAAGTCCGCATCTGTGTACAACACCACATCGCCAGTTGCGGCGGCAAAACCCGACTTAATTGACCCACCCAGTTTGCGATTTGTTGGATGATGTACCACTTTGACTCTCGGATTGGCAGCGGCGGCGGCATCTGCCAACGCTGGGGTTGCATCGGTAGAGGCATCATTGACAATGATCATTTCGTAGTCGCGAATGGTTCCATTCGCAATGAGTTCGTCGCCCAATTCAACTGCAGCATTTAATGCCCGCTGCAAATACTCTTCCTCGTTCCACATCGGGAAAAACACCGAGAAACGGTCGAATGTCGCCTGAGCCATGCGCCTGTCAGGATAACTGGAAGGTATATAGATGTATTGTTCAGGGCATGCAATCCCCCTGGAAACTCGTCACTATTGCGTCGTGGGTATTTGTTGCAACGGGAATCACGTGCGCTGCAATCACGAGTCGCGCGGTAGGAAAACCGACTTGGTGGCTTGGCCCCGAATCGAACCCCACGCATGCCTTGCTGTGGGTGTTGCCATTTGTGTTCCCCGTTATCGCCATCCTCGCTGTGTTGCGCACACCAAAATGGGCAAGTTTCATTGGCATGGGCTCGGCACTAGCCCTCGGCGCTATCGCTGTTGGCGACATCGAACTCACACCTGGAGTTGCCATCATTGAAGGCGTCATTGCACTTGCGGCACTCCTCATTGCAATTGCGTCGCTCGCCGGAAAACCACACTCGTAAACCAATTCCGTAAAGTGGTCGCTGTTCACTCCGCTTATTCAGTACCGTACTTGCATGCCTGAAACCAGCTCTGCAGCCTCGAACGCCAAAGTGTTGTCATCGCTTCCAATTGGCGAACGCGTTGGTATTGCATTTTCTGGAGGTCTTGATACCTCTGCTGCTGTTGCGTGGATGCGCGAAAAAGGCGCGTTGCCGTATGCCTACACCGCAAATCTTGGCCAACCAGACGAACCAGACCTTGATGGCGTACCTGCTCGTGCACTGCAGTACGGCGCTGAAGGTGCACGGTTAGTTGATTGTCGAACCGAACTTGTTCATGAAGGACTCGTTGCTTTGCAATGCGGAGCGTTTCACATCACCACTGCAGGAAAAACGTATTTCAATACCACGCCATTAGGTCGCGCCGTCACGGGAACCATGTTGGTGCGTGCAATGAAGGAAGACGGCGTCGACATCTGGGGCGATGGCAGCACATACAAGGGCAATGACATCGAACGTTTTTACCGCTACGGACTGCTTGCAAATCCAAACTTGCGCATCTACAAGCCATGGCTTGATCAAGACTTTGTTCGCGAGATGGGTGGACGTTCCGAGATGAGCGCATTTCTTGCAGCCAAGAAACTTCCCTACCGTGATTCGGCAGAAAAGGCCTATTCGACAGATGCCAACATCTGGGGAGCAACGCACGAGGCCAAGCAACTCGAAGAACTTGGCACGAGCATGCACATTGTTTCACCAATCATGGGCGTTGCTCACTACGACCCAGCCGTTGCAATTGCCACTGAAGACGTTGTTATCTCGTTTAAAGAGGGCTGGCCAGTCGCGATCAATGGCGCAA
>JAURJB010000022.1 GCA_030832455.1 Acidimicrobiales bacterium | reverse complement strand
TGGGCAGGTCGTGGTGTTCCAGACCAATACCTCAGCCGCGAATGGCGTTCAACAGCAGACTGGTCAGCAGCTCAACTTTGGGATGATGAACTTGACGCAGCGATTGACGAGTACATCGCGGGAACTTCATTCGAAGTTCAGCAGGCAGCAAGTAAGAAGATTCAAGAGATTTCTCTCGACCGAACTCCTTACATCTTGGCCTACACCTCCAACCTTGTCACCGCTGGCCGCAAGGGCCTTGAAGGTGTGGTTGTAAATGCGATGGGTCAGATTGACGCTCGTAACGCAAGAAACGCTTAGTACATCCCCCCTAGTAGGGGCGTAACAAAGTAGTTACAAAAAGACCCGGTTCGCATAGATGGACCGGGTCTTTTTGCGTATTCAGATAAACACAACTGGTGATCAGGAAATTAGTCACACACGCAGACCTCTGTATATGATTTTGTACTCGCATGAAGAAGTACATACTTAATCGCTTGGGGCTGTCGGTGGTGACAATGTTTATTGTCGCAACGATTGTTTTCTTCCTCACACGCATCTTGCCTGGCAACGTCGCACGTCGATACCTGGGCAGGAGTGCAACCGAAGAAGACCTCGTTAACTTCAATACCAAGTTCGGTCTCGACAAACCACTACTCACCCAGTTCTACAGTTGGCTTCGCGACTTATTGACCGGCGACCTCGGAACATCAATGGCCTTCAACAAGCCAGCATCCGAGTTACTCTTGCCAGCAATTGGCTATTCATCGCGCTTGGCGTTGATGTCGTTTCTCATTATTGTTCCGCTCAGTATCGCTGGTGGAATCATTGCAGCGATGTACCGCGGCAAACTTGTTGATCGCATCCTCACTGTCGGTGGACTCTCTGCTGCAGTAATCCCCGAGTTCGTGTGGGCAGTAACTCTGATCTTGGTCTTTGGTGTCACTCTTGAGGTGCTGCCCGTTACCGCTTTTCCGACGCGCGGTAACCCATCGTTCTTCTCGCAAATTGAACATCTCATCCTTCCATCGACGGCTTTGCTCCTTGTGCTCTTCGGGTACATCGCGCGTATCACCCGTGCAAGCGTGATTGAAGCACTCGAGTCCGATTACATGCGCACCGCGGTGCTCAAAGGGCTCAGTCGACGTCGCGCTGTAGTCACACATGTGCTTCGAAACGCACTGTTGCCCTCGATCGCCGTCATTGCTTCGCAAGTGCCTTATCTGGTCGGTGGTCTCGTCGCAGTAGAAATCGTGTTTAACTATCCAGGTTTCGGCACCATCTTGCGCGATGCTGTCGGTGGTCGCGACTATGCAGTGCTGCAAAGCGGAGTGATGCTGACCAGCCTCGTGATCGTACTCTTCCAACTAGCCGCAGATATTTTGTTTGCAGTGCTCAATCCCCGAATTCGAAGCAGGATTTCCGAATGAACACCTCAACATCTGCAGCGCGTTCAAAGTCAAATGAAGAACGCAAGACGATCCGTGCAGAACGTTTGAAACTGCTTCGTCGCAACAAGGCGTTTCTTGTTGGCGCAGTCATTCTTGGCTTTTGGATATTCATTGCCGCTTTCGGCAGTTTTATTGCGCCACATGCCTATGACGCAATGGATTTCATGGCAGTCTCTAAAAAACCATCATCTAGATACTTGTTTGGCACAAACAAACTTGGGCAAGACGTGTTTTCGCGAGTGCTTGCTGGAACCCAATTAATTGTATGGATGTCTTTCACCGCGACTGCGCTGGGCACAATCGTTGGTGGATCACTTGGCTTGGCTGCAGGGTATTTCAAGGGCTGGTTTGACATTATTTTGATGAGAATTCTTGAGGCCATTTCGGCAATTCCAGTGCTCATCGTTGCACTGCTCGCAATTGCGGCACTTGATGGCCAGTCAAGCAGCATCACCGTAGGCGTCATTGGTTTTGTATTTGCGCCAAACATTGCTCGCACTGTTCGTGCCGCAGTACTGAGTGAAGCCGAACTCGAATACGTTGCCGCTGCGCGTTTACGTGCCGAACGCACTCCCCACATCTTGTTCAAAGAAATTCTTCCCAACGTGTTGCCCCCGATCATCGTTGAATTCACCGTGCGCCTTGGTTATGCCATTTTCGCCATTGCGACGTTGTCGTTCCTTGGTGCAGGCGTAGAAACAGGATCGCCTAACTGGGGATCACAAATTTCAGAGAACTGGGCCTACATCTTCAGCAATATTTGGTGGCCAACCCTTTTCCCAGCTGCTGCGATTGCATCGCTTGCGGTAAGCGTGAACTTGATTTCGGATGGATTGCTTGAGGTATTTGAAGTATGAGTACCACGCCATCCCTCGAGTTGCGCAACCTGCAGGTGCAGTACGCCGTGCGCGGTATCAAAAAAGATGTACTTCGTGGCGTCTCATTTTCAATTGCTCCCGGCGAGGCCTACGGACTAGTTGGTGAGTCGGGTTGCGGCAAATCGACTGCAGCATTTGCAGCGATGAGATACCTGCCACGTAATGGCAAGATCTCTGGCGGACAAATTCTATTCGAGGGCAACGACATGACCGCCATGTCGGCAGACGAAGTAAGCAACCTGCGCAAGTCGGCGATTTCAATGGTGTATCAAAACCCAATTGCTGCATTGAACCCAACCGTGCGTATCGGCGACCAAGTTGCCGAGGTATTTGAGTTACTCGGCGAATCAGAGTCTGATGCGATGAAGCACGCAGCCGAAGCGCTTGCTCGCGTGCAGATCGCCGATGTTGACAGCGTGATGCGACGTTATCCGCACCAACTTTCTGGTGGTATGGCACAACGCGTTGTAATTGCAATGGCGCTCGCAACCAACCCTCGCCTGTTAGTGATGGACGAACCGACTACTGGTCTTGACGCAACGGTGGAAGCCGAAGTGCTCGATTTGGTTCGCGATCTCCGTCGCGAAACCGGTACCGCGGTGCTGTTCATTTCACACAACCTTGGCGTAATTCGCCACATGTGTGACCGCGTTGGAGTGCTGTACGCAGGTTCACTGGTCGAACAAGGCACAACAGAAGAAATCTTTAACAATCCAAGCCACCCCTACACCGTTGGTCTGTTGCGTTGTATCCCGCGCGGCGGTTTGCACAAAAACACCGACCGTCTTGACACCATCCTTGGAACACCTCCAGCACTTGGCGCAAAATTTGATGGTTGTGTGTTTGTCGATCGTTGTGTACTCGTCGAAGACCGCTGCCGAGCATCCATGCCAGAGCCCGCCCAAGTTGGGCCACAACACATGGCGCGATGCTTCCATCACGACAAGGCGCAGTCGATGCCACGAGCTATCGATGCGGTACAAGTAAGCGTGTCTGCTCCTGCAAGTCGCCCTACAACAGGCACCCGCCTACTCGACATTGACCACCTGTCAAAAGCCTTTACACAGGAAGGCCGCACCGTGCGCGTCGTTAATGATGTTTCGCTGTCAGTTGGTGTTGGCGAAACACTTGGCCTCGTTGGTGAATCTGGCGCAGGGAAAACCACCATCGCCAAATTGATTCTTGGCCTCACGGGTTCCGACAACGGAAGCAATGTGGTGTTAGACGGTAAGACTCTTGCCGCAACGCTCAGCAAACGTGACGTCGCCGACGTTGGCGCGATGCAGATTGTGTTTCAGAACCCCGATCAAGCACTCAACCGCCGACATAGTGTTACGCGCATCGTGTCACGTGCTGTGCAAAAACTGCGTGGGTTTAACAGCAACGAATCAGATGACCGTGCACACGAGTTGTTGTCGGGTATGCGCGTTGAAGCATCGCTGCACAGCGCTCGCCCAACCCAACTATCTGGTGGCCTCAAGCAACGCGTAGCCATTTCACGCGCGTTCGCCGGCTCGCCTCAACTGGTGGTGTGCGATGAACCCACCTCGGCACTCGACGTATCGGTGCAGGCAACTATTTTGAACCTGCTTGTCGATCTGCAAAAGCAAGACGGAACAAGCTTCATCTTCATTTCTCACGACTTGGGCGTGGTCCGCTACATCTCCGACAAGATCGCGGTCCTCTATCTCGGTCGAGTTGTTGAGTTTGGCGATTCAAACCAAGTCTTTGGTGGCCCTCACCATCCGTACACCGAAGCGCTTCTTTCATCAGTCCCCAACATTGATGGTTCGGTGCGCAAACGCATTCCTCTTGCTGGCACGGTGCCAAGCCCATCAAACCCACCATCTGGGTGCGTACTTAACCCACGTTGCCCACGCATGGCAGGTAGCGGCGTTGAAGGATTATGCACCACGGTGGAGCCAGAACTCAAAGAAGTTGAGCCTGGTCACTTCATGCGCTGCCACATACCGTTCGATCAATTACGCGCCACTCAACAGAGCTAGTTTTCGCGTGTTCGCTAACTTTAGTTAGCGGTGATATACCTGCAAAACATGACCGCAGCGGCTTGACGGGAGTTGTACGACACCCCTAGTCTTTCGTCACATGCCATTCGGCACTACTTAAACAGGGGGGATTCATTTATATGAATAACAGTAGAACAACATCCCGTATTGCAAAGAAATTTGCAGCGGGCCTCGGAGTCGTCGTGTTGGCGTCATCCGTTGCGATTCCTGCAGGTGGGGCAAAAACCGCCCCAAGTGCGGCAGCAAAGAACAACCTCGTCATCATGATTGGTGAGCCAGATGCCAGTTGGTGCAACCAGGACTCGCCTGGTGTCGATCAAGTTGCTGCAAAAAATGCAGTGCTCGAAACACTGACCATCCTGAATGATCGAAACAAAATTGTTCCGTACCTTGCTAAATCTTTCTCTGCGAGTGCCGACAAGAAGGTATGGACATTTAAGTTGCGTGAAGGAATCAAGTTCCATGACGGTGAAGAACTCACGTCAGCAACCGTGGAAATGAATGTTTTGGCGAACACTGGCCTAATTCGTGCGGTTACCGGCAAAGGTCAGCCTGGTTCACTTCCTGCAATTGCATGGTTGGATTACATGGGAGTGAACGGTAAATCAGGAGCAGCTGCAATTGGTGCTGCATATGCCAGGTTCTTCAAGAAGGTGGATAAGTACACGGTGCAATACACACTGGCTGCACCAAACCCCAACTTCGCATACCAACTATGGAATGAAGGCCGAGCAACCATTGCATCTACCCAAATGTTGCTCCACCCAAAGTGTGGAACCACCTTTGTATCGGGTACCGGACCATTCAAAGTGAAGTCAAAGGGTATTGACAAGAACACCACCGTGCTCGAAGCCAACCCCAACTACTGGCGCTCAACGGCAAAGAACAAGTTGCCAAAAGCACAGCAAGTAACCTTCTCTGTTGTTGGTGATGCCGCACAGCGCGTGAATGCGTTGCAAAAGGGCCAGGCCGACATTGCAACCTTTGGCGCATCTTCGGGAGCTCAGATCAACAAGTTGAAGACCTTGAAGCGCACGATTTCTCTTGCACAGGGGCCACAGAACGTCTCGTGGAACTTCCACTTGAACACCGTGGCTCTACCGTTTAAGAGTAAGAACGCACGTGAGGCATTCGCACAAGCGTTCGACTCGGCAACGTTTGTCAAAGTGATGACGCAAGGCAATGCTAAGGCTGCTGTTGCTCTTGCGAGCAGTTCGCACCCTTACTACCAACCAAACCAAACGCTGAAGTTTAACGTCAAGAAGGCAAAAGCTGCGGCCGCTGCTTACAAGACAGAAACCGGCAAAGCCCTTGAGGTGGTAGTGCCAATTACGACGACAACGGAATCGCTCAAAATAGCTCAAACGATTTGCAAAATGATGAAGGCCGCCGGCATAACATGCTCAATCATGTCGCCGGTTACCTCCTCGCAATACATTTTGCGTGGCTTCGGTTTGCAGCAGCAGATGTCGGTGTTCAACGTTGTTGCGGGCACATCTGCAGCATTCACCAACTTGTTTTCAACTGCTACAGACCTCGAGTTGTCGGGCTTCCGCCTGAGCAACCCACCGCTGGCTGCGTGCTTTAACAAGGCTCGCGAAAAAGACACGCGTGCGGCGTACAAGCCTTGCGTAACCGAGTTGCAAAAGAATAACTACTGGGTCCCAGGCTGGGTAGAAAGTGGTTATGTAGCGTGGAACAAAAAGGTGACCGGAGTTGGTGCAACGCCACTTCTGGCAGGTGGCAAGCGCCCACTTGTTGGTCCAACCGGATTCGACTTCGCTTCTGTAACGAAGCCAGCCAAATAACCACTAACAAACAGTTAAGCAATGAAGGGCGGTGGCGAAAGCCACCGCCCTTTTTTGTTGCACACATCGAGATGCAAATTTGCAATTGTGTCCTGCAATGCACGAGACTATGACTGTGTCAAAAGTTCGGGGGATCTTGACCAACCTGGTCAAAATGATTGTGGTCTTGTTTTTGGTGACCTTCGGCATCACCGTCCTCGTTCGATTACTTCCCGGTGATCCGGTGTCAACATTGCTTCCGTTTGGTAGCCCCGAACAACTCGATGCGCTACGAGCTGAACTCGGGCTCGACAAAAATGTGTTCCAGTACTACTTCTCTTGGCTCGGTGACTTCGTTCGTGGCGACTTTGGCACCTATTACAGCACCACTGCCGACGGAGGAACCCCCGTTTCGTCGATGATTGCCCAGACGCTTCCACGCACGCTGCTGCTCATGTTGTACACAACGTTTGTTTCACTAGCGTTTTCGATTCCACTCGGCATCTTGCTCGCATATCGCGCGCAAACCAGGTTGGATAAAACAGTAAGCAACGTACTGTTTGGGCTTTCGTCAATTCCAAACTTTGCAATTGGATTGGCGCTCGCCTACCTGTTAGGCGTCAAGCTTGACCTACTCAATCCAGTCGGATACATACCAATTAGTGAAGGTTTGGGTGAGCACATCAAATCCATGATCATGCCGGTCATCAGCCTGTCACTTGGCACGATTGCAACGTTTACTCGCCTACTGCGGGTGGACACTATTTCTACGCTCAAAGAAGACTTCGTCACCATGGCTTCCTCAAAGGGATTGTCCAACCGTTGGATTCTGTGGCGACACGTGTTTAGGCCATCTAGCCTCACACTGCTCACCTCTGCCGCGCTCACCATGGCTTCACTCATTGGTGGCGCAGTGGTGATCGAGTCAGTGTTTGCACTCAATGGCTTTGGCATGTTTCTCGCAATGTCCATTGCAGTTCGCCAATACTTGGCAATTCAATCGCTTGTTGCACTTGTTGCCATCGCTTTCATTCTGTTCAACCTGATTGTTGATGTGTTCTATGCAGTGATCGACCCGCGAGTGAGGAACCATCGTGGCGCGTAAGCGAAAGCCCATCGGCTACTACCTATCAAGTGGATGGTTATATCTATGCATCTTCATGTCGGTCTTTGGCGGACTCTTGCCGCTACCGAAATGGGATGACAACGACTTCGAATACACAGGTGCCGGTCTGTTCACCCCTGGTCATATCCTCGGAACCGACTATGACGGTGCTGACTTACTGTCTCAAATCATTCATGGCACACGAAATTCCATCGTGATTGCGTTCGTGTCAGTTGCAGCCGCAATGTTGATCGGTGGAATTCTTGGCATCACCGCGGCCTACCGTCGCGGTTGGGTTGACTCCATTGTCACGATGTATTTCAACGTTACGCTGTCGATCCCTACTCTGGTTCTCGTTCTGGTGATGGTTGCAGTGTTTTCTAGCCCAGATCCATTCGATCCATCAGGTGGAATGCCACGAGTGCTCGTGCTCATTTTGTCACTTACGTTCGTCATTATTCCTGTGCTTGGTCGACTAGCACGATCTTCTGCGCTCTCATGGACCGGTCGCGACTTTGTTCTGGTTGCCGAATCGATGGGCATGAAGAAGCGGTCGATTCTGATGACGCACATCGTTCCCAATGTGGTGCCAAGCATGATGTCCGTTGGATTCTTGGCGGCCGGAGTGGTGATTGTCGTTGAAGGTGGCTTGTCCATTCTTGGAGTTGGCACCAATCCTGGCGAGAGCTGGGGAAGCATCTTGGCCAAAAACCGAGGCGAGATTTCGCTTATTCCTCACACCACCTTGATTCCGGCACTGGCAATTGCGCTCACGGTTATGTCGCTCAACTATTTTGGCGACTACTTCCGAGAAAAGATTGACGGCAGAGAGGCACGCATATGAGCCGTCTATTTGAGATCGAGAATCTTGAGATCACGTTTGATACTGCACGTGGCCCACTCACTGCTGTCCGCGGGGTTTCACTTGTCATTAACAAGGGTGAAAGCATCGGCATCGTTGGCGAATCCGGTTCGGGTAAGACTGTTATGTCTCGTGCGTCAATGGGGCTACTGCGAGGTCGTCGAGTAAAGCGCACAGGCAGCGTCAAACTTGAAGGTCAAGAATTGCTCACGCTTAACAACGATGAGATTCGCGGTTTGTGGGGAACCAAAATGGCGATGATCTTCCAGGATCCGATGACTGCATTGAATCCTGTCCGACGTGTCGGATCGCAATTTAACGAATCGCTGGTGAAGCGTCTTGGAATGTCGAAGGAAGATGCGTCAAAAAGGACGATTGAGTTACTCACACTTGTACGCATGCCGGAACCCGAAAAAGTGATTGCCAAGTTTCCTCACCAGCTCTCTGGCGGTATGCGCCAACGCGTGATGATCGCAATGGCAATTGCATGCAATCCGAGTTTGCTGTTTGCAGACGAGCCAACCACCGCATTAGACGTAACGGTTCAAGCACAAGTCCTTGAACTTCTTGGTGACTTGCGTGAGAAGTTGAACATGGCGATGGTGATTGTTACCCACGACTTAGGAGTTGTAGCGGGATACACCGACAGAATTGCGGTGATGTACGGCGGTGAAATCGTTGAGCTAGCTACCACCCCTGATCTCTTTGCCAATACCAAAATGCCATACACACAAGCGTTGATGGAATCGATTCCCCGCCTCGATCGAAAGATTGGCGATCGCTTGCCAGCAATTGGTGGCACTCCTCCCGACCCAACACTTGCGCGCACCAGTTGTGGCTTTGCAGACCGCTGCACCTTTGCTACTGATAAGTGTCGCACAGAGCATCCACCACTCACCGATGCCGGCAATGGCCACATGTACCGCTGCTTCTTTCCGTTAGGAGGCAAATAGACATGGCTGGATCAGGAAAAGCACATCTACGTAATACTGCAGACCCAGTTCTGCGTGTTGAAGATCTTGTGGTTGAATACGGGGCCGCAAATGGCGAAAAGGTTCAAGCAGTTTCGGGAGTAAGCCTCGACATCATTGCGGGTGAAACCCTTTCGGTCGTGGGTGAATCTGGATGTGGAAAGTCAACTCTTGCCAAGGGAATCCTGCAACTCATTGCCACCGCTTCTGGATCTGTTGTCATCAATGGCCAGGAAATAACAAAACTCAAGGGCAACGAGCTTCGCGAAGCACGCCCAAACATGCAGATGATCTTTCAAGACTCAATCAGTTCACTAGATCCACACATGAAAGTAAGTGCGCTCATTGAGCAACCACTCAAAGTATGGAATCGCGGAACCGAGGCTGAGCGCAAAGCCAAAGTTAATGACCTACTGCAGTCTGTTGGACTCGATCCAGAGGTAGTGAGCCAGCGCAAACCGACTGAGTTTTCTGGTGGACAATGTCAGCGCATCAGTATTGCTCGTGCTCTTGCACTAGAGCCAAAGTTGCTGGTCTGTGACGAACCTGTGTCATCACTTGATGTCAGCATCCAGGCACAAATCCTAAACATCCTGCAAGACATGAAGGAGCGCTACGGCCTGTCGTTGCTCTTCATCTCTCATGACCTCTCTGTTGTTCGCACCATCAGCGACCGCATTGTGGTGATGTACCTCGGCAAGATTTGCGAGGTCGCAACCCCAGCAACACTGAGCGAGAAACCACGTCACCATTACACGCACGCGCTAGTGAGTTCGGTTCCAATTCCCGACCCGACCAAAAAGAACCGTCGTGCTGTATTGCAAGGTGAACCACCATCGTCGACTAACCCACCGTCTGGTTGCCGTTTCCGCACTCGCTGCCCTGCCGCGACCGAATTGTGTGCAAATGAAGAACCGCAACTTCGCGATATGGGTGGCGGCGACTTTGTTGCCTGTCATCACCCTCGCGCATAACCGCGCGATCGTGTATCACCCCTTCGGTACCATCGCCTGATGGACTTCATTCTTCCCTTAATCGTTGGGCTAGCAATTGGCGCAGGAGTGCTGTTTCTGGTCACTCGCCTTAACTCGAAGCCACCGCTACCCACGTTCGAGCCAGCACCCCAGGCCGATATAGCTGGACAAGTCAATCACGTGGTGCAATCGGCACTTGCCGAGGCTCTGGCTGCACTTACCGAACAGTCGCGTCGCGATCGTGAAGAGTCCATCAAGCTGGCCGCCGATCGCGTAGCCGAGGCATCTGGCGAACGGTTTGGCAAAAGCGCACAACAGATCGATACCTCACTGCGCAGTGTGCAGGAAGACATTGGTCGGCGCATTGCCGAAATGGATACTGAGATCGCCACCTTGCGCGAACAGAACGCCACAAAATTTGGCAATGTCGAAGAGGCAGTCGCTGCGTTAGCAAAAACTGCAGGTGACTTGAACAGCGTGTTGTCTAGTTCGCAGGCACGTGGCCAATGGGGCGAGCGCATGGCAGAAGACATGCTTCGTGCCGCTGGTTTTGTTGAAGGAATTAACTACGAAAAGCAAGACACTATTTCTGGCGGTGGTCGCCCCGACTACACGTTCCTCATGCCGCCCGATCGCGTGCTGTACATGGACGTCAAGTTCCCTCTCGATTCGTACGCCAAGTTCGTGGCAGCAACCGAAGCCACGTCGCGCGAACAACTGAAGCGCGAGTTCATGGCTGCAGTGCGCGCACGAGTAACCGAGTTACAAAAGCGCGACTATGTTGTTTCCACCACCCAGCACTCACTCGACTATGTATTGCTGTTTGTGCCAAACGAAAGCATCACCGGCTTTGTACATGAAGCCGACCCTGCGCTGATCGATTGGGCACTCGAGCGTAAAGTGGTGCTCTGCTCCCCCCTTACGCTGTACGCATTTTTAGTGGTTGTACGTCAGGCAACAGAAAGCTTCCACACAGAAGAAACCGCTGCACAAATCATGCAAATGATGGGCAAGTTTAAAAAGCAGTGGGAGGCGTACACAAAGTCGCTCGACAAAGTGAAGAAGAACTTCGACAACTTGCAAGACGAGCTCGACGACCTCACGGTTGGCAAGCGCTACAAAGGGCTTGGCCGCGAGATCAAGAAGATCGACGAATTACGTCAGCGCCAAAACATTGCCGAGCTGCCTGCAGATGACGACACGCTCTTCGAGCTTGAAGACGAGGAATAGCCGTTAACGGCACCACCTCGTCTCGTTAGACGCGTGTGGATTGCTTCGTAAATTGCATCACACCATCGTCAATCGGTGAGTGCTTAAACATCTTCTTGTCACGTCGATAGTTCTGTGGGTTAATCCACGGCTCGTGGTCGCCTTGGCGTGGCATGCGATGCATCATGCGTTGCATGTAGCCAGATGAGAATCCATCAATCCAGGGGCGCTGCTTCATGTTGCGATCTTGTTCGCGCAAACGTGGCGTGCATTGCGCAACGCCCTTCTTGCGCATGTGGTTGAGCAACCTGCAGACATATTCGGCGGTGAGATCTGAACGTAATGTCCAGGATGCATTGATGTAACCAAACGTAGAAGCCATGTTTGGAATATCGGAGTAAGCAAACCCCTTGTATGTCCATGTTTGCGAAAAGTCGACCTGTTTGCCATCGACCATGAAATCCATCTCGCCAAGGGTGACAAGTTCGAGTCCAGTTGCCGTCACAATGACATCGGCTTCAAGATGTTCGCCAGACGCAAGCTGGATGCCCGTTTCGGTAAATGATGCAATGTGATCGGTGACAACCGATGCCTTGCCTTCACGCATTGCCTTAAAGAAGTCGCCGTTTGGCACTAGGCACAGGCGTTGGTCCCATGGGTTGTAGTTGGGCGTGAAGTGCTTTGCAATGTCGTAGTCGGCGCCTAGCTCTAATTGAATGCCACCAAGGAGAAGCTTCTTGACTTTTTCGGGATCGGTACGCGTCTTGTTGTACACCAACTGTTGACGCCATGTGTTCTTGAATCGCGTGATGTTGTAGGCCATTTTCTCTGGCAACACTTTGCGCATGCGGTTTGCCAACGCATCGTGATCTGGTCGCGACACCATGTAAGTAGGTGAACGCTGCAACATCGTGACATGCGCTGCGTGTTGAGCCATTGACGGAACAATGGTTACCGCAGTGGCACCAGACCCAATGACGACAACTCGTTTGCCCGCATAATCAAGATTTTGAGGCCACTCTTGTGGATGCACGATGGTGCCCGTAAACCGCTCGCGCCCCACGAACTCGGGCGTGTGGCCCTTTTTGTAGCTGTAATAACCCGAGCACATAAACAGAAACGAACATTCAATGGTCTTACTTTCGCCTGTGTGCTTATCGGTCGACGTCACTGTCCATGTGGCGTTGTCGCTCGACCACTCTGCCTTCGAGACCAATTGCCCGTAACGAATGTGCTGATCAATACCAAACTGTGCAACCGTCTCTTTGAGGTATGCAAGGATTGAAGGACCATCGGCAATCGACTTAGCTTCAGTCCAAGGTTTAAAACTGAACCCGAGTGTGTGCATGTCGCTGTCAGACCGCACTCCGGGATACTTAAACAAGTCCCATGTTCCACCGAGTTCATCGCGGCCTTCCAAAATGACATAGCTGCGATCGGGGCTCATGGTTTGTAAGTGATACCCAGCGCCAATTCCCGATAGCCCAGCACCTACCACCACCACATCAACGTGCTCCACAGTCATAGATGAAATCCTAACTCTTGAGCCAATTGCACTACGAGCGCAACATTACGCGTTATGCACCCAGATGGTGTCGGCAGTAGAACGCAGGTTTTCGCGCGAAGCACACACCACCACGAGTTCATTCGATTGCACAAAACCCTCATCAACTGAAGCCTCGAATGCGTCGTCCACCGCTTTGGTCATATCGCTATCGCGTGGGCACACCAACGGCGTAACGCCCCAATACAACCGCAACCTGCGAGCCACATCATGCGATGGCGTGGCCGCAATGATCTGTGCGCTCGGTCTGCATGCCGAAAGAATCTCGCTTGAATACCCCGAGTACGTCAAAGCAATAATGCTGGCCGCCCCCGTGCGTTGAGCAAGTGCAGCAGTTGCTGCACCTACCGCCGATTCAGTTGGGTGAGCATCAGCAAACGCTTTGTGCCCACCATGATTTTCATTCGCCTCACAAATTCGCGCCATGGCCGTAACCGCATTAATCGGGTCGTATCCTGTGGCCGTTTCGGCCGACAACATCACGGCACCAAAACCTTGCCGCACTGCACCGGCAACGTCTGCAACTTCGGCTCGCGTTGGTCGGTGGCTGGTGCGCATCGATTCCAACATTTCTGTTGCACAGATTGATACCTTGCCTTCGATCATTGCCACTTCGGCAATGCGCTGCTGCATGTTGGGCACTTCTTCAAATGACAACTCGGCACCCAAATCGCCACGTGCAGCCATAACTCCATCGGCTGCACGGGTGATGGCATCCAAATTCATCAACGCCTGACGTCGCTCAATCTTGGCAATGATTCGCGGTTCATCCCCCACGATGTTGCGCACTTCTTCGATGATTGCTGCGTCACGAACAAATGAGAGCGCAATCCATTCAGCGCCACCCTGCTTGGCCGCTGCAATGTCACCATAATCTTTTTCATTCAACGCAGAAACTTTTACATCGGTATCGGGAAAGTTCACCCCACGATGTGGTGCACATTCGCCACCCACCAACACTCGAGCCGAAATATCACCGCCGCGAATTGATGTAATCCACAATTCAATCTGACCATCGGCGACTAATACGCGTTCACCTGACTGAATACCGATCTCGTGCAAATCGAATCCGAACATGTCCGAGGTGAGTTCGATCTCGGTGCCCTCGACAAAGGTGTACGGCACTTCGCCCGTGCGCAATTTTGGTCCTTGCACATCAACGAGAACTCCAACCTTTGGCGTGGTCTCACGAATGTGTTGAATCAACTCCAAAACTTCATGCGGCTCGAGGTACGAACAATTAATCCGAAACGTATCTACGCCCGCTTCTTCCAACCCGCGCAACATCTCTGCGTCGCGCGATGCAGGACCGACTGTGGCGATAATTTTCGTACTACGCATACACCTCCACCATAGGTGCAGAGCACCAATTTTCGCACCCATTCCCGATCGCAAAACTGACTAGCCAATCCCCTGAAACAGGCTGTAACATAAGGTTTCTGCAATTTGCGGGTGTAGCTCAATGGCTAGAGTTCCAGCCTTCCAAGCTGGCTATGCGGGTTCGATTCCCGTCACCCGCTCCACTGTTACATATTTCGAGATCTGGGCTCCTGCCTGGATGACTGCACTATCGCGCGAATACCAAAATGCGATTTGAGAACTTGAATTCACCAACAAAGATTGTTCCATTCACTTCCTCAATTGACGAAGGGAAGTAAAAACGGTTGCCCAAAGTTTGGGGCCGCTCGCCGATAGCACCTCCCAAAATGCGCTGTGGCTCTGCTCCTGCCTGCACCGATGTGGGATCTGTCCAAATTTGCACTCTGTGGAATGACGTATCTGCAATTGCAAATCCAGTTTCCAGAAATTTGGCTTGCATCGGCAAGTTTACTTTTACATTTAATTTCTGTGGAGCTGTGGATGTCGTTACGTCAACAAGATACACATCCGCACCTTCGCGTGGTGCAATTGCTAGTAGCCCATTGCGCATATCAAGCCGCCCCGGCCCACGAATTGAATACTGCCGAAATGGTTGCTGACCCGTTGCAGGAATTCCCTCAAATACGGAAACTGATTCGCGATCGGCAAGCGCAAGATACGTACCGTCGTAAGCAACTCCACGAAGGTCACTCATTGCAACTGACCCAATAGTTTCAGAAAAAATCTGATCGGGCAAAGCTCCCGCGACAAAGTTGTTCCAGACAGCAACGCTTCGTTGCCCTGCAATCACGAGCGTATTGTTCGCAAATGAATTGTCCCATGCAGGGAAACCAGTGAGATACACATAATTGGCTTTTGCTGAGTTCTGCCCGGGGAACGACGTCCACACATGCATTCTTCTGTCGTAGTCGCTCGTTGCGACCAGTGAAGTTCCCGCCTTGACCAAAACAGGATTTTGAATGAGTCCGTCACGGAGAAGCGAAGATATCTCTCCATCACTTTCAAAAACCGAGAAATCAGGAACTTTTTCAGTGAGGTCAGTTGGTAGTGAGTTCCAACCCGTAACCCGATTTCCGTTGTACTCAACAAAATAAATCGCAGTATCCGTCACCACGACATCCCCACCATCACCGCCCAGATACGAATGGCCCTTTTGAGTAGCACTTGGAGAAATCGGCTGAACACCATTTGCTGGTGTTTGCTCGGGTGCATTTGAATCAATCGGCGGAAGCATTCCAGAATTTGGATCTAGTGGTGGAAGTTGCTGCCCAGGCTCTACCGGCTGCAACATCGGTGCCTGATCAGGGTTCATCGGTGCCTGTTCTGGGTTTGTTGGCGCACTTTGCACGGTGGTCGAACCTGTAGAGACACGAGCATTTGCTGTTGCTGCATCAACGGGAAACACTGGCCAGTAGTGGGCATCTCGTCCGCCTGCCGCAACAGCAATCAACCCCCCTTTGTATGCATCACCTTGGTACCAATCCCAAACACAGCCATCCGGGTTACCAATTGGTAGTCGATTCACCCAAATATGAGATTGACGCATTTTGTTTTGCGGTTCTTCGCCCCAACACGTTGATTGAGATCCATTTTCATCACCGATGAGAAAACTTTTTCCGTCAGATGAGATATTTCGTGGGGTACCCACACCGTCTGGATTTGTTTTTGAATTTGGCTTTGCATTTTCATCAACGGGAAATGTGTCCCAAACAAGAATGTTTCCCTTACGGGTGTCAGTCACAACAAGTGACATATCGTCGCTCCACACGCCCCACGGCCAGGCGTCTGCCTCGCCAGTCAGTTTTTCTAGATCCAACACATAATCTGCGGATGCTCCACTCTGCGTCGGAATACTTCGATACACCAAGATTCGTCCGTTTTCCGTATCTGCAACAAGCAGTTTTCCATCAGGAGTAATTTCCACTGCACCCGGCCAATTCATATCCGCAAGCGAAGTGCCTGGAGTTGTATCGGTGAAGTTGGGTTGACCAAGCACCAAGTCTGGAGATGCGGTTGTCGTCGGGAGAGTATTGAAAACGAGAACACGATTATTAAATCGGTCTGCGATAACCAACTTCTTACCGTCTGATGCACCCGACGAAGGATGGTTTACCGAATTAGCGCCTTGCGTTTCGCCCACTCCAAAACCAGACAGAACAAACGATGCATCTTGCTCTGATCCCGTCGCGCTATACGTGTCGAGTTGCCCATAGCTTGTTTCGAACTGACATACCTCAAACTGGCCATCTGGAGCCTGGATAATCTCACCATCGAACACGCGCTCGCACAATGAACGATCGTCACCCGTGTCAGGTGCTTCATCGATTTCAGCACCCGTTGAGCCTGAACCACACGCACCAAGCACCACAGCAGCGGTAAGCAGTAGCGTCCGTTTAATAATTTGCATCATTATTAACCTTCCTTGATCCATTAAATCACATTTCTCCACTCCTCAAGGAAAGGGTCGCCTCCATTACGGTTGCCTTATGACACAGGCCACCATTCTCTCTACTCCTTCCGGCTCATTGCGCGGAATTACCCGTCCAGACGGGGGCTGCGAGTTTCGCGGCATTGCGTTCGCCACCGCAGATCGCCTCGCACCACCACGAGACATCTCCTCCTGGAATGGCGAGATAGACGCCACGTCGTTTGGTTCTATTTGCCCACAAGTACCAGGAATGCTCGAGTCAATGTTGGGTTTTGATGGCTCAAACATGTCGGAAGATTGCCTCAACCTCAATGTGTTTACACCAGCAACACCCGATCCAACCGCTGCGCTTCCTGTGTTGGTGTGGATTCACGGCGGCGCATTCACCAACGGTTCGGGATCTATCCCGTGGTATCACGGTTCGGCACTTGCATCTCGCAACACCGTGATTGTCAGCATCAACTACCGACTTGGCGCATTCGGTTTTCTTGGCCATGAAAACTACGGCACACTCGACATGATCTCGGCATTGCGCTGGGTGCAACGCAACATTGCTGCCTTTGGAGGTGACGCCAACAACGTGACCATCTTTGGCGAATCGGCAGGAGGCTCTGCAGTGGTTTCGCTCATGAGCAGCCCAGACGCACACGGCTTGTTTCATCACGTGTGGGCAATGAGTCCCTCGCTTGGACAATTGCGCACGTTGCCGCGCGCACAAGAACTGGAAACACAGTTTCTCGAACTTGCTGAGGTTGCATCACTTGACGAAGTTCGTGCACTGCCTCTTGCCGACATGCTTGCTGCACAGGCAAAACAAATGGCGATGCGCGCAGCAAACTTCGACTTTTATGCACCTACCGCAGGCGGCACTGCCCTTCCGTTCGACATCCTCAGTGCAGCAGCACAGTCATCACTTCCTCTCGTTCTTGGAACAAATCGTGACGAAGACCGTTTGTGGTCTGCATTTGATCCATTACAAGCAGAGTTTGGTGAACCAGATTGGATGCGCGTAACCGGCGAAGTATTTGGTGACCACGCAGCCGATGCACGTGCAACATTTGAAAAACTGCGCCCGCAGGAATCTCCGAAGCAACTCATTTCGTCGGTACGCACCGACACCGCGTTTCGTCAGCGTGCACAGCGACTTGCCGAGAACCATTGCGAGCATGGCAACCCAACATGGATGTATTGGTTCACCTGGGCAACACCAGCCTTCGGTGGAGTGCTGGGCAGTTGCCATGCCCTAGATGTTCCGTTCGCTTTCGACAATCTGAGTGCTCCGGGCACCGACATGCTCACAGGAGACGGCCCCGAGCGAGCCGCAATTGCCACTCGGTTCGCCGATGAGATTGCCCACTTTGCCCGCACGTCTGCGCCGACCTGGCCTGCCTTCGATACGCAGTCCCGTACGACCCTTGAAATCAACGTTGGGTTCAACCTGCTGACCGACCCCGAGGCCGAGATTCGCAGGCTGTTCGCCGACTGAGTGCAAGCCGGACAAGCGGCCCTTAATCGGGTACACACTGTCGCTCTAGCCCTTATCTCGCCTACGCTTACGGGTCTTGAGTACGAACACATCGCTCCCCGAACTTGAAGCAATTGTCCGCCGATTTGCGGGCGTTGAAGGTGGCATGTTGCCAGCACTTCATGCAGTGCAGCACCACGCCAGATATATCAGCAAAGACCTGATCCCTGTTTTCGCTGACGTATTCAATGTGACGGTTTCCGAAGTGCACGGCGTGATCACGTTTTACAAAGACTTCCGCACGGAAGAACCTGCTGGCCCAATTGTGCAGGTATGTCGCGCAGAGGCATGTCAGTCGCGTGGCGGACGCGATGTGTGGGATCGCGCACTACTTGCAGGAGATGGGAAAAAAGTTGTTGTTGAAGAAGTGTTTTGTTTAGGACATTGCGCACTTGGCCCAGCAGTATCGGTTGATGGTCGCCTCATCGGCGGTGTGAACGAAACATCAATTGAAACCATCATTGGCGATGCAATTGCCAAGCGCGTTCCCGAAGCGTCAATTGATACCACTGGCGACGGCATCACGGTGTACGTGCCGCGCGACGCTGCATCACGCGCTGCCGGTGCCGACGATGTTGCTGCGGCGTTCGCGAAACAAAAAGGTGTTCGCGTTGTTCGCAACGGCTCGTGGGGAATGATGTGGCTCGAGCCAATGATTGAAGTGGCTACTGCACAAGGTCGCATTGCATATGGTCCGGTGTTAGTTGACGATGTCGCAAGTTTGTTGGCAGCAGATGTGTTGAATGGTGGCGCTCACCCATTGCGCCTTGGCCTGACAACAGAACTTCCATGGATCAAGCGTCAACAGCGAGTGACATATCAGCGCGTTGGTGTTGTCGACCCACGGTCTGCACAGGACTACAAAGCACACGGCGGCATCAAAGGTTTACAACGCGCGTTGTCGATGACACCAAGTGATGTGGTTACCGAAGTAACCGACAGCGGCCTGCGCGGTCGCGGTGGTGCAGCATTCCCTACCGGCATCAAGTGGCGCACCGTTCTTGATGCGCCTGGCACCACGAAGTACATCGTGTGCAACGCAGACGAAGGCGACAGTGGAACATTCGCCGATCGCATGTTGATGGAAGGCGATCCATTCATGCTGCTTGAAGGCATGACTATTGCAGGTTGGGCTGTTGGTGCAAACACTGGCTATATCTATGTGCGTAGCGAATACCCAGAGGCCATCGAGGCGCTGAACAAGGCCGTTACTGCAGCAACCGAACAGGGATGGCTTGGCGACAATGTGCTTGGCTCTGGTTTTGCGTTCAATATTCATGTTCGCGTCGGTGCAGGTGCATACATTTGCGGCGAAGAAACCGCATTGCTCGAAAGCCTCGAAGGCAAGCGTGGCGTTGTGCGCGCGAAGCCACCGCTTCCCGCCCTCGTCGGATTATTTGGCAAGCCAACCGTGGTCAACAACGTGTTGTCGCTGGGAACGATTCCAGCAATCCTTGCTGATGGCGCTGCAGCGTATGCAGCCATTGGCATGGGACGCAGTCGAGGCACGCAAGTGTTTCAACTTGCAGGCAACATCGCTCGTGGTGGCATTATCGAAACCGCATTCGGCATCACACTTGGCGAACTCGTAAACGAACTTGGTGGAGCAACCGAAAGTGGTCGCCCAATTCGTGCAGTGCAAGTGGGTGGCCCACTCGGTGCCTACTTGCCGGCAGACAAATTCGATCTGCAAATGGACTACGAGACATTCGCTGCTGCGGAAGCAATGGTGGGCCACGGCGGAATCGTGGTCTTTGACGACACTGTCAATATGGCTGCGCAAGCCCGATTTGCCATGGAATTCTGCGTGGCTGAAAGCTGTGGCAAATGCACACCATGTCGCATCGGCTCAACTCGTGGCGTGGAATTGATCGACAAAATCACCGCGGGCATCAACCGTGATGCCAACATAGAGGTACTGGTCGACCTCTGCGAGGTCATGGCCGATGGATCGTTGTGTGCGATGGGTGGTTTGACACCACTTCCCGTTCGCAGTGCGCTAAAAAACTTCACAGAAGATTTTCAGGGATAACAGGGGAACACAGACATGACGTTGATGGATCACGATCTCGGAACTCCAGCACCACGGCCAACGAGTCGAAATGGTGAACAACCAACAGTTGATGTCACGATTGACGGCGTAAAGATTTCTGTTGCCGAGGGAACATCCGTTATGCGCGCAGCAGCACTTGCAGGTGTAGATGTTCCAAAGTTGTGCGCAACAGACTCGCTCGATCCATTTGGCTCATGTCGTCTGTGCTTAGTGGAAATCGATGGACGCAAGGGCACTCCTGCTTCGTGCACTACCCCATGCTCACCTGGCATGACTGTCAGCACGCAAACCCCAAAGCTCGAGCGCTTGCGACGCGGAGTAATGGAGCTCTACATCAGCGACCACCCTTTGGACTGCCTCACATGCGCCGCGAACGGCGACTGCGAACTGCAAGACATGTCGGGCGCTGTTGGTCTTCGTGATGTTCGTTATGGCTACGAAGGCGACAACCACCTCAGCCTGGGCAAAGATACGTCGAACCCATACTTCACGTTTGATTCATCCAAGTGCATCGTGTGCAACCGTTGCGTTCGTGCATGCGAAGAAATTCAGGGAACATTCGCGCTCACCATTGAAGGCCGCGGTTTTGGCTCGCGTGTAGCTGCAGGTTTCAATGGCAACTTCTTCGACTCGCCGTGCGTGTCGTGTGGTGCATGCGTGCAAGCCTGCCCAACAGCAACACTTACCGAAAACACCGTGATCGAACTTGGTCAACCACGTCGCACCGTGCTCACCACGTGTGCATATTGCGGAGTTGGTTGCTCGTTCAAAGCCGAGATGCAAGGCGAAACCGTTGTGCGCATGACGCCATACAAAAACGGTGGAGCAAACGAAGGTCACTCATGTGTCAAGGGACGCTTCGCTTGGGGCTATGCCAACCACCAAGATCGTCAGCTCGAGCCGATGATTCGCGAGTCAATCACCGACGAGTGGAAGAAAGTTTCATTCGATGAAGCCATCGCTTACGCAGCAGGACGTCTGCAAGACATTCAGTCGCGCCATGGTAAGTACTCAATCGGAGCCATCACGTCGTCGCGTTGCACCAACGAAGAAGTATTCGTTGTGCAAAAGATGGTTCGCGCAGCATTTGGCAACAACAACGTCGACACCTGCGCACGCGTGTGCCACTCACCTACGGGTTTCGGTCTTAGCAACGCATTTGGCACATCAGCTGGAACACAAGACTTCAAGTCGGTGGAATACGCCGATGTCATCTTGCTGATTGGTGCAAACCCAACCGATGCTCACCCCGTGTTTGCTTCGCGCATGAAGAAGCGCTTGCGTGAAGGCGCAAAATTGATCATTGTCGACCCACGCAAGATCGACTTGGTCAAGACCGCCCACATTGAGGCTTCAGGTTTCTTGCAGTTGAAGCCAGGCACCAACGTTGCCGTCATCAACTCACTCGCCCATGTCATCGTGACCGAAGGCCTTGCTGATACCGCATTCATCACCGAGCGTTGCGAGCCAACCGAATACGCAATTTGGAGCGAGTTCGTATCACGCCACGAGAACAGCCCAGAGGCAATGGAAGCCCACACGGGTGTTCCTGCCGCACAAGTACGTGAAGCAGCACGCTTGTTTGCAACTGGTGGCAACGGAGCTATTTATTACGGCTTGGGAGTGACCGAGCACAGCCAAGGCAGCACCATGGTGATGGGTATGGCCAACCTGGCCATGGCAACCGGCAACCTTGGTCGCGACGGCGTTGGTGTTAACCCACTGCGCGGACAAAACAACGTGCAGGGTTCGTGCGACATGGGATCATTTCCCCACGAACTGCCTGGATACCGCCACGTCAGCGACGATGCCACGCGCACCATGTTTGAACAACTGTGGGGCACGGTTATTCAGTCCGAGCCAGGTTTGCGCATTCCAAACATGTTTGACAACGCAATTGACGGCAACTTCAAAGGCCTGTTTGTACACGGTGAAGACATCGCCCAATCCGACCCAAACACGGCTCACGTCGAATCCGCACTTACCGCAATGGAGTGCGTCATTGTTCAAGACCTCTTCTTGAATGAGACTGCACGATTTGCACACGTGTTCTTCCCTGGCACATCGTTCCTAGAAAAAGACGGAACGTTCACCAACGCAGAGCGCCGCATTAACCGCGTTCGTCCTGCGATGCGCCCACAAACCGGCAAGCACGAGTGGCAAATTGTATGCGAACTAGCAAATGCGCTCGGACACCCAATGAGTTACAACGAGTCCAGCGAAATCATGGACGAAATCGCAACGCTCACCCCAACGTTTAAGGGCGTGTCGTTTGCTCACCTCGACGAAGAAGGCAGTGTTCAGTGGCCGTGCAACGATGCCAACCCACATGGCACGCCGATCATGCACAAAGAAAAGTTTGTGCGCGGGCTCGGTAAGTTCACGCCAACTCCATACGTGCCAACAGAAGAGAAGTCAACCCGCAAGTTCCCGCTTCTGCTCACCACCGGCCGCATTCTCAGCCAATACAACGTGGGCGCACAAACACGTCGCACAAAAAACGTTGCATGGCACGCAGAAGACTTGCTCGAGATTCACCCAAGCGATGCACTCGAGCGTGGCGTTCGCGACGGCGAAGAAGTGACCATTGCTAGCCGAGTTGGCAACACGGTTCTGCGCGCTCAAGTAACCGAGCGTGTTGCACCAGGTGTGGTGTACACAACATTCCACTACCCAATCAGTGGTGCCAACGTGATTACCACTGACAACTCGGACTGGGCTACCAACTGCCCTGAATACAAAGTGACTGCGGTGCAAGTTTCACCTGGACGCAGCGCTGCAACTGCTGAATTAGATCACCCTGCTCACCGCCTCAGTGCGTTGGTGCGCATGGCCAACCAGATTTCACGCCAGTTTGCTGCTGACA
>JAURJB010000021.1 GCA_030832455.1 Acidimicrobiales bacterium | reverse complement strand
GAACACATCCATTTTGGATTGTGCTGGCTCCAAAAGGTACGCAGCAATTGCTGTATCAAAACCTACGCCAATGTCGACATTTCGCTCCAGCAACCAGCGGAGTAATGGCTTGATGTGATGGCCCGAGATACTTTTCATTTGCGTGAAATGGTGAAGAACCTCTTTTGCACCAAGTATTTCTGCGGGTATCCACACCACTTCACACGTTTGTGCATCAGCAACAACCGCTACGCCTTGCAATATCTCAACGTGGCCGACGAGCCAATCCGCACAGAGGACTACGCCATGACCTCTATCAGCCACTTGCAGTGCAGCAATCGCATCCGTTGCGTCTGCGACAGACCGAACACGAGCTGATAATGATTCAGTTTTCTCAGCAACACCTGATGCTGTACCAACAGTCTCCGCAGTGATAAACCGTGCAAAAGCCTCTTTCGTGCGAGCAAACATTGATTTGAATTCGAGCACTTCGAACCATCGCTTCAACTCAGCAACGTTGGGCGCGGGTGCCGATTTCAGTACATCAATCCCAATTGGAGCATCACGACGAAGCACCATGATCTGTGCATTACGCAACACTCGCTCTCTACTCGCCTTCAGTGACTCTTTGAGCTTTGGCGTCTGTTGATCAGCGGCATCAAATACCGACTCAAGTGAACCGTATTGATTGATCAGCTTCGCCGCTGTCTTTTCTCCGACACCAGGCACTCCCTCCAAGTTGTCACTAGGGTCTCCGCGTAGGGCCGCATAATCGGGGTATTGGTGTGGTTTTACCCCTGTGCGTTCAACAATTCCTGCTTCGTCGTACAGCGCATAATCACTCACACCGCGTTTGTTGTACAACACGCGAACGAGGGGGTCTTTAACTAGCTGATAGCTGTCTCGGTCTCCTGTGACGACAATGAGTTCAGCACCGTTTTCTTCTGCATGTGTTGCAATCGTCGCGATGAGATCGTCACCCTCAAAACCAACTGCATCAATTACCGGAACACCAAAAGCAGTGAGCAACTCTTTGATGATGTCAAGTTGTTGATACAAAATATCGGGTTGCTGTTCACGCTGAGCCTTGTACTCAGGAACCGCCTCATGCCTGAATGTCTTTTCACGACGATCAAACACCACGATCACGCCATCGGGTTGATGGTCCTTGACGAGAGTATTGAGCATTGTGCAGAACCCATACACAGCATTAGTCACCTGACCTGCAGACGTTGCCATATCGGTCGGCAACGCAAAGAAGGCTCGATACGCCAACGAGTTTCCGTCAAGAGCCATCAGCTTCATGATGCTGATACTTTCACGAATCAGGAGTGATTTCGCCGGCAATCACTCGATCTGCAACGTCTTTCATCTTTGATCGACTCGACATTGCAAGTTTCTGAATGAAATCGAATGCCGACTGCTCGCTCATTGCATATTTATCAATCAACATTCCCTTTGCGCGATCAAGTGTTTTACGCAACTTGAGTTGTTCATCAAGCTCATCACGCTCACCTGAAAGCAATTTCAATTCCGCAAATCTGCCAATTGCCAGCTCGATGGCGGGGATTAAATCGGTCTTCTGAAAAGGTTTCACGAGATACGCAAGTGCTCCAGCGTCTCGGGCTTGTTCGATGACCTCGCGTTGGCTAAATGCAGTGAGCATGACTACCGGGCAAATCTTCTCATCGGATACTGCACGAGCAGCCTCTAATCCATCCATGCCCGGCATTTTGATATCAAATATTGCAACGTCTGGTTGATGTGCACGCACGAGTTCAACAGCGGTGTCACCGCGACCCGTGTCGGCTACAACAACATAACCCTCTTCGATGAGTGTCTCAACGAGATCCAAACGAATAATTGCCTCGTCTTCAGCGACCACAATTCGAATCACTCGACTCATTGCTTTCCAGCCAATTTGTCGAGTAACGCGTCCTGTTGTTCCGCGAAAGCAGCGATGGACTTCGTTAAATGCTCACGTTGGACCATCAGCGCCTGCACATGCTTATCGGCATCACGAAATTCATGTAATGCCAGTGGAGTTTCGGCGACCAAACTTCTCAGCTCTTTTTCTCGCGCGTCGTCGCTCAACGCTTCAAGTTGTTCGTCGAGTAATGCAAGTTCAGTGTTCAATTTTTTGATGCTCGCCAGATTATGGCGAAGGCGCTTTTCGACCAGTCTTTGCGTTACGCCACGAAGTTTCACTGCAGTGAGTGTAGAAGAAACCATGTTGGTGCCCGAGGTGGGAGTTGAACCCACACACCCTTTCAGATAACGGATTTTGAGTCCGTCGCGTCTGCCATTCCGCCACTCGGGCCCGAGTGAAGCCAATACATCGTACCGAGGCTCAGGAAGTTCTACGCTGAGAGTCCATGCTTGCGTTTACCTTTCCTGGACAAGGTTCTCAACGGCCTGGAATGGGTGAATCCTGGGTTGGTCACGACAGCTGGGAATTGGTGACCGAGGCTTCAGACATTTCGGGTCGTGATGTGGCAAAGCTATTGCTCGAAGCAGATGCCGAGGAATTGAAAGACACCCGCAATGCTCAGCTGACAACATTTGTTTCTTCACTAATGGTGCTTGACGCAGTTGAGCGTTTAGGCATTGAACCCAGCCTGTGTGCTGGCCACAGCCTCGGCGAATACACCGCGCTCACCGCGTCAGGCGCTCTCGGATTCGACGAAGGTGTACGTCTTGTGGTGGCACGTGCCTCGGCAATGCACGATGCCGGCATCGAATCACCTGGAACCATGGCCGCGGTTCTGGGGCTAGACGATGACGATGTCGAAACTGCATGCCGATTAGCAGACAGCGATGTGTGGGTTGCGAACTTTAATGCGCCCGGACAAATTGTGATCGCGGGTTCGGTAGACGGAGTTGCCAAAGCGTCGGAACAGGCAAAAGCACTCGGTGCAAAACGTGTGATGGCGCTTCCCGTTTCCGGTGCGTTTCACACTCCATTCATGACGGGTGCTCGCGAACGATTGCGTGAAGCGATTGCGCTCGCCAAGCCACGCGATGTTGAAGTTCCCGTGATCAGCAACGTTGATGCTCGCCATCACTCCAGTGGCGATGAATGGTCAACCCTGCTATCTGCACAGTTGTCGTCACCCGTCCGCTGGAAGCATTGCTTGCTCACGATGGCAGAGTCTGGAATTGTTGGTTTTATTGAGCTCGGTCCAGGTGGCGTATTAACCGGTATGGCCAAACGCACTCTTGATGGATGTAAATCAATCAGCGTTGCTTCGCCTGATGATCTCGACAAACTCATCACATGGATTGATGCCTTAGCACCAACCGCAACGCTGCCCCCTGGTTCGGCACACGAAGGAGAACACCTCTTTGCAGTTGAACGAATGGTTGTATCTCCCGCAGCTGGAGTGTTCTCACGAATTGATGCCGTGACGAACAACACCGTGATCGAAGTTGGACAGCTCGTCGGACATGTTGGTGAAACTGAAGTTCGATCACCATTTGCCGGTGTTGTACAGAATTTCATTGCGGTGGAGGGCGAACGAGTAACTGCACATCAACCCATTGCTTGGTTGCGCACTCACTAGGTTGTAGGCATGCCAACTATTCCAACAGGCGCAATTGGTGGCGTGATCACCGGATGGGGGCTTGCCCTTCCCGATCGAATCGTAACAAACGACGAATTGTCACAGACCATGGACACGAGCGACGAGTGGATTCGCGAGCGCACAGGCATTCATCGCCGTCACGTTGGTGGCACCACTGCAAGCCTGTCTATTGAGAGTGGCAAACAAGCCCTCAACATGGCCAACATCGATCCTGCCACTATTGACGCCTTAATTCTTTCCACCACAACACCCGATCGCCAGGTTCCTGGCACTTCAGCAACCGTTGCCCATGGTCTGGGGCTGTCGTGCGGCGCCTTCGATATCAACGCTGCATGTTCAGGATTTGTCTATGGCCTTGTGGTGGCTCATGGGCTTATTGCCATGGGTTCACAGCGAGTACTCCTGATTGGCACCGACACGCTTTCACGAATCACCGACTGGACTGACCGCAACACAGCAATCTTGTTCGCAGACGGCTCTGGTGCAGCCGTCGTTGAAGCCACGAGTGGCCCGAGTCAACTACTTGGTTGGGACATTGACGCCGATGGATCAGCCGAAGACCTGCTGTATGCAGAAATTGGTGGCAACATCAAAATGGACGGCAAAGAAGTGTTTCGACGCGCAGTTCGAATCATGGTTGATTCGGCAGAAAAGTCGATGCGTGTTGCGGGTGTAACTGCGAACGACATCGCGCTGATTGTTCCCCATCAGGCAAACACCCGAATCATCAGTGCAGCATGTGATCGACTGGGAATCCCGCTGGACCGAACATCGATGGTGTTGCACGAAACAGGTAATACGTCGTCGGCTTCTATCCCTCTCGCCCTCTTTGACGCGGCAAATGGTGGAGCAATGAGTGGACGCACGCTTAACCCAGGAGACTTAGTGCTTGTCGTTGGATTTGGTGCGGGAATGACAGCAGCAAGCGCAGTGTTGCGCTGGAACGGAAAGGGTTTGTCGAAATGAACGCTCAATCAACCACACCCCGAGTTGTCTTAATTACAGGCGGTGCAAAAGGCATTGGACTTGCATGTGCACGACAATTCATTGCACTCGGCGACCACGTTGCCGTTACGTACAACTCTTCACCACCACCTGATGACATTTTTTCCGTCAAGTGCGATGTGACTCAGCAGTCTGACGTTGATGCAGCATTTAGCGCTGTTGAAGAAAAGTTTGGTCCCGTGCAAATTCTTGTTTCAAATGCCGGAGTTACTCGCGACGGATTGTTGCTACGCATGGGTGAAGAAGATTTCTCATCGGTGATTGATGCCAACCTCACAGCTGCATATCGCGTGTGCAAACGCGCGACTCAAGGCATGCTGCGAGCGCGATCGGGACGGATCATCTTGATGTCAAGTGTTGTTGCCATGCTTGGCTCTGCCGGACAGGCGAACTACGCAGCCAGCAAGGCCGGCTTGATTGGATTGGCACGTTCATTGGCTCGCGAACTTGGTTCACGATCGATCACCGTCAATGTTGTCGCTCCCGGACCAATCGATACCGACATGACGGCTGCTCTAGGAGAAAAGCGACTTGCAGAACTTTCTGCAGCAGTTCCACTCGGCAGAACGGGAACCGTTGAGGAGATTGCAGGAGTGGTCACATTCTTGGCCAGCCCTGCAGCTTCCTATATCACTGGCGCAGTATTGCCCGTTGATGGCGGTCTCGGAATGGGTCATTAAGACCTTTTTCTATCGACGCGTAGTAATGTCTAGATGCACAAACCATCAAGGAGAAAATCATGAGTGAAGCATTGTTCGAGCGATTTAAGAAGTGCGCAGTTGACGTACTTTCCGTAGATGCATCAAAGATCGTTCCTGAAGCAAGTTTTGGCGACGACCTGGATGCCGACAGCCTCGACCTCGTTGAATTGGTCATGGCACTTGAAGAAGAATTTGGAATCGAAGTTCCTGAGTCGGACCTTGAAGGTGTTGACACCGTGGGCAAAGCATTCGCTCTCGTCACGTCAAAAGTTAAGTAAGCGCTAAGGCCCGACACATCATGCAAGGTGCAGGCCACCGCGTTGCCATCACGGGCTACGGAGTGGTCGCCCCCTGTGGAATCGGTAAGGACCAGTTCTGGAATGGACTCATCGGTCCTGGTTTTAGTGGTGCGCGTTCCATAGAAGTCCAAGATTGGGACCCGCTCCCATACTTCGATAACCCAAAGGATGCTCGTCGTTCAGATCGCTGCGAGCAGTTTGCACTCGCTGCCGCGCACGAAGCACTCACCCAATCCGGTGAATTGCCATACGACAAGCCTCGCATTGGCACCATCTTTGGAACCGGTATTGGTGGATTGCGCACGCTCGAGGAAAACGTCATCACTCGTGTCGAAAAGGGTGAGCGACGCGTATCCCCCTTCTTGGTTCCGATGATGATGTCAAATGCATCCGGTGCAGCAATTTCAATGCGTTACGGATTTCAAGGCCCAGCCGAAACGATCTGTACAGCATGTGCTGCAGCAACACATGCAATTGGCAATGCAGCGCGACTTGTCGCTTGGGGACGGTGCGATGCTGTAATCACCGGTGGAGCAGAAAGCGCCGCCACCATTACAGCACTCGCTGGTTTCAGCAACATGACGGCACTGTCGACAACATTGGTCAGCAAACCATTTGATGCCACTCGCGATGGTTTCATCATGGGCGAAGGTTCTGCTGTTTTTGTTCTCGAGCGACTTGATCTGGCATTGCAGCGCGGGGCCATGATTATCGCTGAAATTGTCGGTGCAGCGAGTAACGCCGATGCCCATCACATCACCGCACCTTCACCGGGCGGCGTAGGTGCAGCTCGGTGCATGAACTTGGCGCTTGAAGACGCGGGTTTGCAACCAAGTGATATTAAGCAGATCAATGCGCACGGCACGAGCACGCCGCTTAACGATCAAGCAGAAGCGCAAGCAATCGAAACAGTGTTTGGCCAACATACGGTTCCCGTTGTATCCGTTAAGGGCGTCACTGGTCACCCACTTGGGGCTGCAGGTGCACTTGAGGCTGCTGCAGTGTTGTTGAGTATGGAAAAGCGTTTGATCCCGCCTACCGCAGGTACTCAGTCGATTTCTGACGACATGAATATCGATGTGGTTGTGGGCTCGCCTCGTGCGTGGGAGCCAGGTCCAACAATTTCAAACAACTTCGGCTTTGGTGGTCACAACGGTTCGGTCATCATCGCACCGTACAAATAACTTAGGCGTCGACGACTACGAACAGTAATTCACACTCGCACGCAATCTCGCCGTTTACGGTTGCGACTCCCTGTCCTTTGCCTGCACGAGCAGACATTCGACCGATGGTTGCTGTGAGCACCAATGTGTCACCCGGTACAACCTGTCTACGGAAACGAGCACCATCCAATCCGCCAAACAACGGTAACTTGCCAGCAAATTTCGGATCACTCACAATTGCCAACGCACCTGTTTGGGCGATTGCTTCACAAATCAATACACCAGGCAACGTTGGTCGCCCTGGAAAGTGACCCGCAAAGAACCACTCCTCACCCGTGAGCTTCCATGTCGTTGTCGCCGATACTCCTGGTGTGAGTTCTGTAATTTCATCAACAAAAATGAATGGCTCGCGGTGAGCAATCAGATCAATTGGATTGGGAAATGTCATCACTTACCTAGCGCTTCAAGCAACACCAGCGGGGTGTCCTTTGGTGAGATTTTGTACCAAGTCTTAAGAATTGTCCCGTCAGCGCCGATCAGAAACGCCGACCGCTCGATGCCCATGTATTCGCGACCATACATCGACTTCTTCTTCCACACCTTGAATGCTTTTGCCACAGTGTGTTCAACATCTGAAAGCAAAGGAAATCCCACGCCATACTTCTCATCAAATTTCAATTGCTTCGCTGGAGCATCAGGACTAATTCCAATGATTGCCGTGCGACCGATCTGATCGGCAATATCACGAAGACCGCACGTTTGCTGCGTACAACCTGGAGTGTCAGCCTTTGGGTAAAAGTACACGAGCACTTTTCGCTTTGTGTACTTTTTCAACGAGTGTGGCTTACCAAACTGATCGAGAAGTTCGATTGCTGGAGCCTTTGATCCTTCTTTCAACATGTCACAACGTCACTTTCCCGCGAACGTGGAGTCAAGGGCACTCCGCACGTCATTAATGTAACGACCAACTGCATCTGCATCGCCCTCAACCAACCTGCGCATCACCGAGGCGCCCATCACTACACCATCTGCAGTCTGTGATGCTTCAACCGCCTGTTCAGCATTGGAAACACCGACACCGATAAGCACTGGAATATCCGTCAACGCCTTCAGCCGTGCTGCCAACTTAGTTGCCGTTCCGGCCAACTCGTCACGCTCGCCAGTTACACCGAGCAACCCAACCGCATATACGAACCCGTTGCAACGATCAAGGATTCTTGGCAAGCGCTCTTGTGGTGCCGTTGGTGCTGCAAGCATCACCGTCTCGATTCCGGCAGCATCTGCTGAAACACACCACTGGGCAGATTCTTCCAAAGGCATATCAGGAATGATCGCTGCACTCACGCCTGCCTCAACCAATTGATGGGCAAATCTTTCGTTTCCAGCAGAATGAACGGTGTTGTAATAACACATCACTGCAAGTGGGATTCCGACATCGATTGAACGCAACTCATGAAAAATTGAAAGCGGAGTCGTGCCGCGTTGTAATGACTTTTCTGAAGCGAGTTGAATCATCGGCCCGTCCATAACGGGATCAGAAAACGGAATTCCGATCTCGATCGCGTCTGCACCATTTGCCGCTGCAGCTCGCACTGCATCAGTCCATCCTTCAAAACCACCCGTGATGTAGGGAACTAGTAATTTGCGACCTGCATCACGCTGCTTGCGAAGATGAGTTTCTAAGCGTCCTGTATGCGTTGCCACGTTTTTAGCCGAGGATGTCCATCATCTGCGCAACGTCTTTATCACCACGCCCGGAAAGATTCATCAACACCGTTTTGCCTTGCATGTTGGGAGCCTCGCGGGTAATCCATGCAACGACATGCGCACATTCGAGTGCAGGAATAATGCCTTCAGTTTTTGACAACAACTGAAACCCTTCAATCACTTCGGCATCGGTCACGCTCGGATACTCGGCGCGTCCAATCGATGCAAGATACGAATGTTCGGGTCCAACACCTGGGTAATCGAGTCCAGCAGAAATGGAATGTGCCTCTTGCACCTGCCCGTACTCGTCCTGCATTAAGTAACTGCGCATACCGTGCACAACTCCAGGTACTCCACGACCAACAGCTGCGCCACCAGCTGGTTCGACACCGATCAGTCGAGCGTGCGTATCGATGAATCCAGAGAAGATTCCAATCGCATTAGAGCCACCGCCAACACAGGCTGCAACAACATCTGGATCAGTTCCGAGCAACTGTTGGCACTGCTGATTTGCTTCCTTACCAATCACACTTTGGAATTGGCGGACCATGTACGGGTAAGGATGCGGACCCATGACCGACCCGATCGCGTAGTAGGTGTCTTCGACAGTTGCCACCCAATCTCGCATCGCCTCGTTAACCGCATCCTTAAGTGTGCGACTACCGGACTTTGCAGGCACAACTTCTGAACCCAATAACTTCATCCGGAATACATTCAGCGCCTGACGTTCAACGTCAACCTCACCCATGTACACCTTGCATTCAAGCCCAAGTAATGCAGCAGCCGTCGCCGAAGCAACTCCGTGCTGTCCGGCACCGGTTTCGGCAACGATACGCTTCTTGCCCATACGTTTTGCAAGCAATGCCTGACCAAGAACACTGTTGATCTTGTGCGATCCGGTGTGGTTAAGGTCTTCGCGCTTCAGCAACAGGCGAATACCGAGTTGTCGACCAAGGTTGTGACATTCGGTGATAATCGAAGGGCGCCCTGCATAGTCACGAAGCAAGTCATCAAGCTCTGTACGAAACAGAGGGTCTGCCCACGCGTCATGGAATGAGGCTTCAAGCTCCTGACAGGCAGGAACCAAAGTTTCAGGAACATAACGACCACCAAAATCGCCGAAGCGACCATCAGTTCCGGGCGTAGTCAACATGCTCTCAATGTAGTTGCGAAACGGGTGAATCGGCCTAGCCGAGAGCAGCATCTCGCGCATTAGTGATGAAATGACGAAGTTTCACCGCGTCTTTGAGACCGGGGCTTTTCTCCACCCCACTGCTCACATCTACCCCCCATGGCCGAACCTGTTCGATTCCGCTTGCCACATTGTCCGCAGTGAGTCCACCGGACAAAATGACATGAACCGAGTCGGGCAACTGTGAAAGCAAGTCCCAGTCATAAGTTGTTCCCGAGCCTGGATTTAAGCCATCTACCAATACCGCGTCTGATGAAAACAGATCAGCGTTTGATGCATCTGCTGAACCTGCAACAACTGCCTTAATCACGAATCGCACCTGTGCAGAAACCTCGGCTGTTATGGCGATGCTTTCATGACCGTGCAATTGAGCGCCTTGCAAACGTGCCTCATTGACGATCTCAATGACACGCGAGGGATGCTCGTTACGGAACACACCGACGGTCATGATTTCTGGCGGCAGACGTTTCACGATGTCGCGGGCCAACCCAGGCGCGATCTGGCGAGGACTTGGTGCAAACACGAAACCCAACGCATCCGCACCGAGCGCTACTGCCAACAACGCATCCTGTTCATTAGTGATCCCACAAATCTTGATAAACATGGTTACGAGACCAGCAACTTACGGACAGATTCCACTGGATCCCCAGAGGTAACAATTGATTCGCCAACCAATACTGCGTCATATCCAGAATTTCGAAGTCGGCGCGCGTCCCCCGCATCACGCACACCCGATTCAGCAACTCGTATCGCCGACGCTGGAATCAATGCAGCCATGCGCTCTGCACGTTGATGATCAACTTCAAATGTCGTCAGATCGCGTTGATTAACTCCAATCAGACTGGCGCCGACTCCAAGAACACGATCCAATTCTGATTCGTCATGTGTTTCAATCAACACGTCGAGACCGACTTCGGTTGCGAGATCATGAAATCGTTTAAGTTCGCTTGCCGACAACACAGCAGCAATCAACAACACGCAGTCAGCTCCCATCAAGCGAGCGTCAAGAACATCAAACTCAGAGACCGTGAAGTCTTTGCGAATCACGGGCAAAGTTGTTGCAGATCTTGCTTTCTGCAGATCTATAACTGACCCACCAAAATATTGCTGATCGGTAAGTACCGATAAACACGATGCACCGCCTGACTCGTATTGCTGAGCTACGACCGAGGGATCGAGATCGGTAAACAAATCACCCTTGGAAGGTGACTTGCGCTTTATTTCGGCGATAACCGCCAAGTGTTGTGTCGATGCCTGCCTGAGATGACGCTCAAAACCACGAGTCTGCGGAAACGATGAAACTTGCTCAACTAGATCGTCAAGATTGCGCTGCTCATGCGCAGCAGCGCTTCGATGACTGTGAATGATCTTGTCGAGATACAACTGTTAGACCCCTTTGCCACCCATCGGTGTGAGGAAACTGAACTCTGGTGCTCCATCCAAATAGGCAGCAAGCGTTGCCGAGAATGACTTAAATGCGTCGCTGCTCATATGCGCTGTGAACGCATCTTGATTTGCATACAACTCGTAAAACCATACGACATTGCTGTCGGCCGCATCGTGATGAAAGATGTAGGTCAACGTTCCTTCTTCAGATTGAGCGGTTGCCAATCCTGGCTTGACTGCTTCACTAAAGGCGTCACGCTGTCCGTCTTTGATCTTCAATTTCACTGCTACAGCTACTTTGCTCATCATTCCTCCTCGTTAGAAACCCAGTTTTTCGGCGAGCACTGATTCGAGCGAATCAATACTTACGCGCTCTTGTGTTGTGGTATCACGCTCTCTGATCGTCACTTGACCGTCTTCGAGCGAATCGAAATCGACTGTAATGCAATACGGTGTTCCGATCTCATCTTGACGACGGTACCTTCGCCCAATTGCCTGGGTCTCGTCATAGTCGCAGAAATAACGCTTACTCAACCGAGAGAAGATGCTGTCCGCCAATGGAGTCAACGTGTCTTTCTTGGACAACGGAAGGATCGCTACTTGATACGGGGCAAGCCGTGGATGCAACCTGAGCACCGTACGCGGTTCGTCATTGATGACATCCTCGTCGTATGCAGCGAGCAAAAATGCAGCCATGGTTCGGTTAGCGCCCGCAGCAGGTTCGACCACGTAAGGCACGTAACGCTCATTAGTAGCTTGATCGAAGTAGTCCAACTTCTGCTTCGAGAACTCAGCGTGACGATTGAGATCGAAATCGGTTCGTTGTGCGATGCCTTCAAGCTCACCCCAACCCCACGGAAACTTGAACTCAATATCGCTCGTACCACTTGAGTAGTGCGACAGCTCATCTGCATCATGAGCACGCAACCTCAACATCTCGGCAGGAATCCCCAAATCGATGTACCACTGCATTCTGGTCTTGCACCAGTAGTCGTACCATGTGGCGCTATCAGCAGGCGGAACGAAAAATTCCATCTCCATCTGTTCGAATTCACGTGTGCGGAAAATGAAGTTGCCCGGCGTAATTTCGTTACGGAAGCTCTTGCCAACTTGTGCAATACCAAACGGTGGTTTCTTTCGTGATGTCTGCAACACATTTGCGAAGTTGACGAACATTCCTTGTGCGGTTTCGGGCCGCATGTAAACGGTTGCCCCTTCACCTTCGACTGGACCAGCATGAGTTTGAAACATCAGATTGAAGGCACGGGCATCGGTAAACGTGCATCCCTTCATCTTCTGTGGACAATCCCGTGCTTCTAATTGATCTTCGCGAAACCGACGCTTACATACGGTGCAGTCAACCAACGGATCGCTGAAGTTTGCAAGGTGGCCACTTGCTTCGAAAACTTGAGGTGGACCAAGAATTGCAGCATCGAGCAACACCACATCGTCTCGCTCCTGAACCATGCTGCGCACCCAGGCATCCTTAACATTTCGAAGCATTAATGACCCAAGAGGGCCATAGTCATACGACGACCTAAATCCCCCGTAAATCTCTGCGCTTGGATACACGAAACCACGTCGTTTACAGAGATTAACTATTTGATCTAAATCACTTGCGGGCATCTCAACAGACTACAACGCGACTAGTGGCGAGGGTTGAACATCGCTACAGAACGAAGGCGACGTTCAATGTGATGTTCCATTGCCTGTGTAGCAAGCTGTGCAAGTTCGAAACTCGCAGATGATTCGGATTGTGCTAGTGCCGTAATGAGCATTCCGCCCAACACCTGCTGTAACAACAGCAGCACGGGCTCAGAAATGCTGACACCCGTACGACAGTTTCGGCATTGCACACCTCCACCGACTACGTCAAATGCAACGAGACCTTCCTCGGTATTGCAGCCGATGCAATTGCGCACTTGCGGGCGAACACCTTCGGCCGCTAACAACTTCCAGTAAAATGCTGGAAGCATCACAGGAGAATCTTGCTCCATCAGCGCAGTTAGTCCTCCTACGAGCATCCGATACAGATGTGCAGAGGGTTGACGATCCTCCGCAATCATGTCAACCGCTTCAAGCATCGACATTCCTTGCGAGAGTTTTTCCAGGTTGTTATGTAAGCGCGCCGCTGAACCCATTGATTCAACTTGAGAAACGGTGTCAAGCTCACGCCCCCGATACAACTGGATGTCTACGTGACTCATCGGCTCTAGTCGGGCACCAATCTTTGACTTCGTTTTACGGACACCCTTAGCGACCGCCCTCACCTTGCCAAAATTTTCGGTCATGATGACGACGATGCGATCCGACTCACCGAGTTTGTAACTTCTCAGCACCACCCCCTTATCGCGGTACAGACTCACGAATCAACTCCACCAAAACGACGATCGCGGCGCTGGTAATCATTTACTGCAAGCGCGATGTCATCTTCTTGACACAACTTCCAATCGATATCAAGGAATACCAACTCGCTATAGGCAAGTTCCCACATCAACGACTCTGGCAACCGGTGAGGTTTTCCAAACACAATCGTTAGATCTGGCTCAACTTCTGCAGGGGCTAGCACTGCAGCGTCAATCTCAGATTCAGTTACAGCAGGTGCCGATAACCGATTGATCGCGTGAACGAAACGCACCCTGCCTTCGCCCCAGACATCAATAATCAGTGTCAACTCACCATCAACAATTACCTTGTCCGCACGACGAACACCCTCTGTTAACTGCTGCAAGCGATCAAGCAATTGTGATTGTTGCTGCACAGAGCTCGTGCCCTCATATGGGTACACCGTCAACCAACGGACTCCCATTCCCGTGACAGCGCCTTGCAACGTGTGAAGGTAGGACTTCCAATGCTCATCTGAACACGTTGACCACTCCTCAAGAGAACCACCAACTACCAAGACATGTGAAAGTTGGGTCACGTCTGCCATCTCTCTATTGTCGCATGCCCCGTCAGTAAGGTATTGCGAATGGTTGGTCCTTCGTCTCTTGCCAATGTGCACATCGCGTGCATTATGGACGGAAATGGCCGATGGGCCAAACGCCGTGGATTGCCACGAACCGCCGGGCACACCGCAGGAGAAGAAAACCTCGCAGAAGTAGTACGGGTATGTGCACAGCGAGGAATAGGGCGACTGACGGTGTTCGGGTTTTCGACCGAGAACTGGGTTCGCCCGCCAGCCGAAGTTCGACACATTTTGTCCCTCCATAAAAAGCTCTTTGGCCGCGTGGACGAGCTGAATGCAAACAATGTGCGCATCCAATGGATCGGCCGACCATTTGATGAACCCGGATCACGAACGCCCGCCTATGTGCAGCGAGCAATCCAGCGCGCAATTACAGATACTGCAGGCAACACAGGAATGGTTCTGACCGTGGCATTTGACTATGGCAGTCGAGCAGAACTTGTTCGAGCATCCCGCCTGAGCGCACAACTCGGAGAGGTAACCGAGACTTCAATCGATTCGCATCTCTATGATCCAGAGATGCCACGAGTTGATGTAGTGGTGCGCACTTCGGGCGAATCAAGAATTTCCAACTTCTTGCTCTGGCAGATTGCAGGCGCCAAGGTGTATTTCACGGAGCGCACTTGGCCAGACTTTGATGCACAAGAAATAGATGCAGCACTTAAGTTGATCCATGCCACCTGAGCACGACCAAAACGAGGTAGTCCGCGATCTATTGCACACCGTTGTCGAAACGTTGCCACATGTCGAGCAGCGTTCGGGGCAGGTGACCATGGCACTTGCAATCGCCCAAGCAATTGAAGATGGTCAGCATCTGATTGTTCAGGCAGGAACCGGAACCGGAAAAACCCTTGGCTATCTTGTACCAACGATCGCATCGGGCAAACGAATCGTTGTGGCTACATACACGAAGGCTTTACAAGACCAGTTAGCAAAGCACGACATGCCTGTTCTTGCCTCCGCACTTTCCCCCGTCATCGGTCGCGATCTCACATGGGCTGTTCTAAAAGGTCGAAGTAACTACATCTGTGCTCAACGGATCGATGAGTTATCCGAACCAAAGCAACACAAACTTGCACTCGAGGATCTCTCAGGCGTAGCAAAGGTTGAAATCGACAAACTTGTTGAGTGGTCCAAGCAAACAGACACAGGAGATTCGGGTGATCTGGGATGGACTCCTCGCGATGCGGCCTGGAAACAAGTAAGTGTTGGCAGTGATGAATGCCCAGGCGCACAACGATGCCCTGCAGGGAGTCGTTGCTTTGCCGAGATCGCTCGTGATCGTGCGAGCGTGGCAGATGTAGTTATCACCAACATGCACATCTACGGCTTAGACATTGCTACCCAAGGTGCAATTCTCCCCGAGCATGACGTAGTGGTGTTTGACGAAGCACACCAATTAGAAGATGTGATGAGCGCATCGGTAGGTGTAACCATGAGCGCCGGATCAATTCAACATGTTGGGTCTTCGCTTCGCTCTGTTGTTCGCGACGATGCCTTCTCATTGTCCATTACACAGCTCAGCAGCGAGTTCAATCTGTTGATCACCGATCACCTCGATAAGCGAATTGCACTACCACTTGCCGACGGTTTTTCCGAAGTGCTCGCACGAATACGCCTCAAGCTTGATGAGGCATCTGCAGGACTTCGCTCAATTTCGACTACCGATGAATCCGCCAAGCAACGAATCCTTCGTGCCCAGACGTTGACTGCCCGACTCACCGACGTGATCGACAGGATTCTCACAGCAGGGAAACAATCCGTCGCATTCGTAGGAGGCAGCAGCGAACGTCCAATTCTCGAATTGGCGCCGCTCCATGTCGGACCTTCCTTGCGCGACCAGTTGTGGGAAAAACGCATCGCAATCATGACGAGCGCCACCATTCCGCTTGCAATGCCCCATCGCGTTGGTTTGAGCGACGAAGAAGTTGAATCAATCGACGTTGGCAGTCCGTTTGATTATGAATCTTCTTCCTTGTTGTATTGCGCAAAGCATTTGCCGCTTCCATCCGATCCCCAACGCGACGACGCAGTAAATAAGGAAATCGCTGATCTCATCACTGCTGCCAATGGGCGCACTCTTGCACTCTTCACCACCTACCGTGCACTCCACCGCGCAGCTGATGCGTTAACCAATGTGTTGCCTTATAAAATCTGGCGACAAGATGACTTGCCCAAGATGGCACTGATTGAAGCATTCAGCCAAGAAGAGTCATCGTGCCTTTTTGCAACAGCAGGTTTCTTTCAAGGTGTTGATGTTCCTGGATCGACACTCAGCCTCGTGATTATCGACAAAATTCCTTTTCCGCGACCAGATGACCCTCTGCTCAGTGCGCGTCGCGACGAGATTGGACGTGAGTCATTCACCGAGATCGATATCCCGATCGCAGCAACACAACTCGCCCAGGCGTCAGGTCGTCTCATTCGCTCGCGCAGTGATCGAGGGGTAGTAGCGATTCTTGATCCCCGCCTGGCGACAAAGCCGTATGGCAAGAAACTTGTTGCGACACTGCCACCTATGAAACGAACCATTGACATCGCAGATGTCGTTTTATTTCTTGCTATTGACTAAGTAATCGATAGCCCATTCCACGAACCGTCACGATGAGTGTTGGATCGTCAGGTTGTCTTTCAATCTTTACGCGTAACCGCCGCACGTGGGCATCAACCAATCGTGAGTCACCTAAGTATTCATATCCCCACACTCGCTCGAGCAACTGATCACGCGACAGCACCATTCCAGGATGATCGGCAAACTCACACAGCAACAAATATTCAGTTTTTGTGAGCGCGATTTCCTCTCCAGCTCGAGTAACAACACTGAGGACTCGATTTATCGAAACCTCTCCGATTGAAATAACTGAATGACTGTCTGGTCCGCGGTTGGGCTGAGGTTGAGAACGACGCAATGCTGCTTTGATTCGCGCCAATAACTCTCGTAGCACAACCGGTTTTGTAACGTAATCGTCAGCACCTGCGTCAAACCCATTCACTAGATCTGCAGTATCAGTTTGCGCGGTCACCATGATGATGGGCGTAATGCTTGAGCGCCTGAGAGCGCGACATACTTCGAAACCCGAAATGTCGGGCAGCCTCAAATCGAGCAATACCAAATCGGGCTGTGATTGACCGAACTTCGCAATTCCTGACTCTCCGTCAACAGCCTCGATGACATCAAACCCATCATCTTCAAGCGCTAGGCGCAAGGCAGTCCTGATGGATTCATCATCTTCAATAAACAGCAATGTTGTCATTGACTCAAAGTCTGCCTTAGTTGCGCAAATTGTTACAGAAAACGCACACATTTTGACCAGTTTTTTCATAATCATCAAGCAGAATTTGGCTATCAAACCGGCGGGCGCTCATGCTCCCCCTTGAGCCCCGCCGGTTCTGATTTAACCGAATCTCTGCGATGCTGTATCCGTGACGAGAATGCGTGCCCCCAAGGAATTAGGCCTTCGTCAACGAATGGTGTTGTTTTTCTCCCTCGCAGCGCTCATCGCCGCTCTATCGCTCAGCATCGTCACCTATGCCAGCACCCGGTCGTACCTCCTCGAGCAGCGGACACGTGTCGCACAACGACAGGCATTCAATAACGCCCAGCTCATGCGCAGTCTGATCACAAACGCTGACGCCGACATTGCAGAACTGATCACACAGATCCGTACGGAACAGAATGGATTTGCGGTTTTGCAACAACAACAAACCGCTGAACGAGACGAACTGTTCTTTGCACAATCCCCCTTGAAGTTTTCGCAATCTGATCTTCCACAAGAACTCGTCGCAGGCACTCAAAACGGTGTGACAGGTCATCAACGTTTCTCTTTTGTTGACAAGCCATATGAAGCAGTTGGCGTTGTGATTCCATCCATCGGCGTTGTCTACTACGAGGTTTTCCCCATCAGCGATGTTGCCGAAACGCTACGAACCATCCTGGTCACACTCGTTATTGGTGTTGTCCTGATTACTGCCGGCGCCGGTGTTCTCGGTTTTACGATGAGCCAAAATGTGCTGCGCCCCTTGCGTCGAGTTGCCAAAGCGGCAAACGAGATTGCTACTGGTGGTCTTGACACTCGATTGTCACACGAAGAAGACGCCGACCTGGAAAAACTTGTCTTTTCATTCAATGAAATGGCGGACGCCGTTCAGACCCGAATCGAACGCGAACAACGTTTTGCCAGTGATGTCAGTCATGAACTGAGATCACCCGTTACTGCATTGACTGCCGCGATTGAAGTGCTTGTGTCACGACGAGATGAGTTCACTGATCGCAATCAACAAGCTATTGACATCATCAAAAAACAGGTTGAAAGGTTCGACAGAACCGTGCTTGATCTACTCGAACTGTCACGCCTGGACGCCGGTGCGGTCACGCAAGAGATAGAACGAGTTCAGATCAATGACTTAGTCCTGAGAATCATGACTCGCTATGGATTTGGGGAAATTCCGCTACACAGTGAAATCAGTAGCAGCGACGGTGAACTGGCATCCGATGACGAAGTTGTACTCGATCGCCGCCGCATCGAGCGAATTGTTGTGAACTTGCTGGAGAACGCGCGTGACCATGCATCAGGGGCAACACGCATCACCTTGGCCATTAATAATGGCGTGCTGACACTTGGAGTTCACGACGTTGGTCCAGGGGTTGCAGTAAGTGAACGCACACACATCTTTGATCGATTCGCCCGCGGCACCGCTTCACGCAACAGCAAGGGCAGTGGACTTGGACTGGCAATTGTTCGCGAGCATGTGAAGGCAATGAATGGCACAGTTCACGTTGAGGACTCGCCTGAGGGAGGATCCTCATTTATCGTTACTTTCCCTATCAGTGGAGTTTCATGAACAGATCAATTGCTGCCGCAATGTTGACCATGACCATGGGTTTTGGTGCTTCTGCATGTTCCGTCAATAGCAGTAGTGAGTTTATTGAGATCGACCAAAGCGAGATCCCATTTGATCTCAGCGCACCCGAGACCACCGCTACAACAACCACTGTCCCCATGGCCACTCAGACAACTGTGCCGGGCACCATTTATGAACTAATAGATCTGTATTTCATTAAGAACAATCAACTTTTACAAGTTCAGTTGGAAATAGGTGCACCGACCAATCCACAAACCGTATTTGCGGCTTTGATTGCCGGCCTGTCTGATCCGGCGCAATTCAAAGTGACAACCCTGCTACCAGCAAATCTGACAGCAATCATTGATGTGCAGGGTGGAGTTGCAAATGTCAATTTGCAAAGCGGGATTCTCGATTCACTTTCACCCAGTCAGCAAAGGTTAGCCATTGCTCAGATATCGCTCACCCTCACCAGTCAACCCGGCATTGGTCAGGTGACATTTAGCGTCAATGGTAAATCAATCGGTGTACCTCGAGGTAAAGGTGATATTGCTGCAGCAGGAATACCTGTCGCATTTGACGATTACAAGATGTTGATCACCAAATAATTAGTAGCCCAAGCGTTCGACACGGTCCGAACGTTGCTGCCAATTTTTATCAACGACAACAGCCAACTCAAGAAACGTTCCTTTAGGAAGCTGTTTACGTACTGCTGTGCCAACAATTTTGAGCAGTGCCCCACCCTTACCGATAACCATGCCCTTTTGGCTGTCACGCTCGACAATGATTTCACAACGAACTACGTTGTCTTCCCATTCGGTGACCCGCGTAGCAATGGAATATGGAAGTTCCTCACGAGTATGCGCAAGCAGTTGCTCACGTACCAATTCGGCGATCCACTCACCTGGATCTGTCTCGGACTTCATCTCTACTGGGTACAACAACTCACCTTCTGGCAACAATGTGCCGAGGTGCTCTGCCAAAATATCGATGCCTTGGCCGCTCTGTGCACTAACCGGAAAATACTCAGATGCTCCGAGATCACTCAGTTTTGTTAACTGCTTCATAATTTGCTGTGGCGACGCTCGATCAATCTTGTTCAGAATGACTATCGCCTTCGACATGTCAATGTGGCTCGCCACCCATTGATCGCCAGACCCGAAAGGCTGTGTCGCATCAATAACGAGACAAACGACATCTACATCCTTCGTCGACTCTAAAGCAGTCGCGTTGACACGTTCACCAAGTGCGCTGACAGCCTTGTGCAAACCCGGAGTATCCACGAAAACTATCTGGTACTCGTCACGGGTAACCACTCCACGCACGCGAGTTCGCGTTGTTTGTGGCTTATCCGACACGATGCTTACCTTTTCTCCGCACAATGCGTTGACGAGAGTGGATTTACCCACATTGGGGCGCCCTACTAGCGAAACAAAGCCTGAGCGCATGCTCATAGGTTATGTCTGCAAGAATGAATCGGTGCAGAATATTAATGTTAAAAAGTGGTTTGACAGAATGCAGCCACAGACCCTGCAAATTGCAACATGGTTGCTCTATCTCAATGGCTTTTTTGCCCTTGCAAATTTCATGGATAGTCAGATGGAGATCGGGTACATCCGTATGGCGTACGCATTTGGTATTCCATACGGCTTGATTGTTATCGCATGCCATGCTCTTGGCGGTTTACTGATGGCTAATGAATTGAAAATCGGTTATTACCTTGCACTCGTTGCCGGATTTTCACCATTTATTTCGAATTTCATCATTTTCCGACGACCCCTCGGTGGATCCTTCCTCAATGCGGCATTTGATATTGCTCTGGTTGCACTGCTGCTCCATACCCAAAGCCGATCACATCAAAAGGTATGGTTTCGCTAGCCGCCTAGCCTTGGTTCGTATCAACGCACCCGTGTCTGCAACACTGAGGTAATGGCAACGATCATTAAAGACCAAGCAGACCTCATGGCCCACGTTGGACAGCATCTGGGATACAGCGACTACGTCACCGTCACCCAAGAACAGGTACAAATGTTCGCAGATGCAACTGGAGACCACCAATGGATCCATCTTGATGTAGAACGTGCAAAGACTGGACCATTTGGACAAACCATTGCCCATGGATACCTCACTTTGTCACTAGCACCAGTGCTACTCGGAAAAGTGTGGTCGGTTGAAGGAGTGAAAATGGGTGTCAACTACGGCACCAATAAGGTCCGCTTCATGGCGCCAGTACCGGTTGGAGCAAAGTTACGTGTTGGTGCAAGCTTGGCGGCGGCGGAAGAGATTGCTGGCGGTGTACAAGTAACCGTGCAGGCAACTTTTGAATGCGAAGGTGCGACCAAGCCATCTTGCGTTGCCGATTTAATCTTCCGCTATTACTTCTAGCAATTTTTGCTAGTTGCGATACGTCCCCATAATCTTGGCAAACTCGGTCAATGTCTGCTTATCAGGGTAATCAACACACCACGGGATGAAACCGCTGCAACCCTGTTCGACAAACTGTCCAATGCGATCAGCAACTTGTTGTGGTGTGCCAACAAAATTGGCGTTGCTCCATTGTTCAAAATTGTCGCCACGTCCACTTGCTATCTGAAATTCACGTAGCTCTTTTTCCGTATCACGAATCAAGATTTCACCTGAAGTTGTTTTACGTATCTCGGATTCATCTCGACCAACCTTGAGACAGTGTCCTTTGAGGATTTCGACTTTTCGTGCGAAGTCTTCGACCGTTCCACCAAAATTTGAGTAATCAGCGTGCTGAGCCACTACACGTAGCGTTAATTGCTCTCCTCCTCCACCGATCCAAATTGGTGGGCGCGGTGACTGCAGTGGCTTAGGGTCACAATTGGCACGAACCAACTGGTAATACTTGCCGTCATAAGTCGTCTCTTCCTGGGACCACATCATCTTGACGATCTCCACAGACTCGCGCAACATCGCGATACGATCTTTAGGTACGGGGAATTCGTAGCCATATCCACGACATTCGTTTTCGTACCAACCCGCTCCGATCCCCCAATCCAAACGACCACCAGAGATCACATCGAGGGTGCTCGTAATCTTTGCCAGCAATGCAGGTGGACGATAGAGATTGCAGCCAACCATTTGGCCTAACCGAATTCTGGTTGTCAATTGACTAATTGCAGCCATGGCTGTCCAGCACTCAAACACCGTTTCATGTGCTGGTCGTGGAACGTTATGGAAGTGGTCGTACACCCAGATCGAATCAAAACCGAGTTGTTCTGCAGTGACTGCAATGTCTACCGCGGCCTTCCATTTATCGGTGGCACTTGGAATACCCACCAACTCCATCTTCCATCCTTGTGGCATGAACACGCCAAAGGTCACCTGCTGATTCGTCAATGAATGTGCTGTCATAGCGGAAGATCTCCTGTTGCTTTCTTAGTTGTTCCAAAATCCTTATACGCGGCAATGGTGCGTTGTGCGATTCGCATCTGATGTATCTCATCTGCGCCGTCTGCAAAGCGACTCCATCTTGCTTGCTGCAACATGCCGGCGAGTGGTGTATCTGTGCTGTACCCAAGTGCACCATGTACCTGTATTGCGCGATCAATAATTCTCCACAAACTATTTGCGACGAAGTGTTTAGTCATACTGACTTCACTCGTGAAATCCATGCCGTGCTCAATCTTGTATGCCGCGTGCAGAATCATCAGTTTGCCTTGATACATCTCCATCGCCGAGTCGGCGATCAACCATTGGATGCCCTGTTTTTCAGCAAGCAACGATCCATGCGAATAGCGCTCGAGCGCGCGAGCCACCATCATGTCAAGAGCAGTCTCTGCTTGTGCGATCCATCTCATGCAATGCGCAAGTCGCGCAGGCCCCAGGCGGTACTGGCCGAGCAAGTGACCCTGTCCTCTGCCTCCAAGCATGTTGGTATGAGGAACCCGCAAATCTTTGATTTCAATTTCACAATGATTGTGACCGCCCGACATCGTCTCGACGTCACGGACAACATTCCATCCTTCGCTTGGGATATCAACGATGAAACACGAATTAGCCGCTTGAGGCAGATCGGGATCTTCCTCGGTGCGAGCGACAAGTAATGCGAACTGCGCGCCACGTGCGCCTGAGATAAACCATTTGTGACCGTTGATCACCCATTCATCACCGTCTTTGTAAGCAAAAGTCTTAATCAATGTGGGATCACTACCGGCAACTTCGGGTTCTGTCATGGCGAAGCAAGAACGAACTCTGCCCTCACATAACGGGCGCAGGTATTTTTCTTTTTGTTCCGGCGTTGCCCAATGCAGCAAGGTGTGTTGATTTCCTTCGTCGGGTGCTTGCGCGTTGAGCACGTACGGACCGATGCTCACCTTTGCGGCTTCAGCAGATACCGCAGCCATCGCTGTTGGCCCAAGCCCCATGCCACCCCATTCGGCAGGCATATGTGGAAGCCACAGACTCCATTCCTCTTGGGCTTGTTTACGTAATTCGACAATGGCTTTCACCACAGCCGCACGATCATTCTGATCAATGGAGTCCCAACGTGGCCGAACACACTCGTCCATAAATGCCCGAACTTTCAGGCGCACCGATTCAATCTCTGGTGAAAATGAAAAATCAATCATGCGTCCCCCTGTAAATGCACGTTCGTCAACATTGTGACGAGGTCCACCATCAAGTATTGCCGAGAGTGTCGTAACCTGACGAGGTGAGCAAAACCGAAAAAGCCGCTTGGGATACCACCGACCTGCCTCAGGGTGAAGCAAAAGCCAAAGTCGTACAGAATATGTTCGATGCGATTGCGCCGCGATACGACATGGTCAATCGCATTATGACGTTTCGGCTTGACACACGCTGGCGCAAAATCGCTGTTCGGAAGCTTGCATTAACAAAGGGTGCGCGAGTACTCGATTTGGCCAGTGGGACGGGTGACCTGTGCATTGACTTGCGTAAAGCCGGTTTAACTCCCCTTTCATTCGATATGTCGTTTGGCATGCTGGCAGCCGACCACAGCAAGGCTCCACGTGTTCAGGCG
>JAURJB010000020.1 GCA_030832455.1 Acidimicrobiales bacterium | reverse complement strand
TAGCCCGTCATGCCCTTTTGCAACCAACCGTTGTCGCTGTCTGTCCACATTGGGCCTGCGATATCAATATGTGCCCAAGTGGTGTCACCAACAAACTCTTCGAGGAACAACGCTGCGGTAATTGCGCCTGCTTCGCCTCCAACGTTTTTCATGTCGGCAACATAGGAGTCGAGTGCTGGGCGATATTCACGCTCTAGCGGCAACTGCCACAACTTGTCTGATGTGCGTTCCGCAGCAGCAGTCAACTGATCAATCCACTTTTGGTTGTTGCCCATGACGCCGGCCATGCCGTTTCCGAGCGCACGCTGGCATGCACCGGTCAGAGTTGCAATGTCAACAATGGCATCAGGCTTTTGTTCAGTTGCAAGCGACAATCCGTCGGCAAGCACCAAGCGACCTTCTGCATCGGTGTTGTGAATTTCGACAGTTTTCCCGTTGCGCATGGTGAGCACTTCACCCATTGCCATTGCGCTTCCCGAAGGAAGATTGTCGGTGCACATGAGGTAACCCGTTACTTGGTTGGTGCAACCGAGTGCCTTCAACGTGCTCATGGTGGCAAGCACTGCAGCAGCGCCGCTCATGTCGCCCTTCATCATTGCGTGCGATGGATCTGATGGCTTCAGCGAAATTCCACCCGAGTCGTACATGACGCCTTTTCCAACAAGTACGAGATGTGGTTTGCCTTTTGCGCCAGTTGGTTTGTAGGTGAGACGAACCATGCGCGGTGGCTCGACACTGCCGCGATTCACGCCCACAATTCCGCCACAGCCCATTGCAAGCAACTGGTCTTTGTTAAACACTTCAACCTTCAAACCGCTTTCGCCAGCAATCTCAACAGCCTTATTCGCAAAAATTGTTGCCGTGAGATATGCCGGTGGCATGTTTGCAAAATCGCGCGCCATGTTGGTGGCATTCGCAATTACCTGACCACGTTTTGCCCCACTTGTAGTTGCAGCACCCGATCCAACGAGTGAAACATGTGTAAGCTTTGGTGCCTTTTTGTCGACTGTTTTCAAGTCGGTGTAACGATGCGTTGCCAACGACATGCCTTCAACAACAACTTGTGCTGCGATCTTGCGATCAAGTCGACCAATGTTGGCAAGCGTGGTGCTTACCGAAGCGAAATTTGTAGCGGCACGCGCAAATGCTGCAGCGGCTTTACGCAGCGACGCAGTGTCTAATTTGGCAAGTTCGCCAACACCGATCAATACAGAAACCGCACCTTTTTCGGCGGGCACAACATATGTCTGACCAACCTTGCCCGTGAAGCCCAGGGATTCAAGTGTTTTGCGCGACAACGAAACTTCCTTGGGAAGAGCGCCCTCACTAGTGACAGGAATGCCAATTGCATCCATACCTGTTGGAGTCTTTGTTACTGCCTGAAAAACAAGTGCCATCACGGGCCTCCTTCTAACTGGTTACATCGTAAATCGTAACTAGATGACGTCTTTAACCGACAAAGATTCGCCGTCTTGCCATCTGGCAAGGGTCCACAGCAGGTCGGAAAGACGATTGAGGTACGGGCACGCCTGTGATGGAGGCGGAGCAGCAGCCAGCGAATGGCGCTCAGCACGACGAGCCACGGTACGACCGACATCAAGCAATGCTGCAACTCGGTTTTGCCCAGGTACAACGAAATCTGTTGGTGGTTCAAAGCGCTCGTCGAGCGAGTCAATCATATGCTCGAGTTTCGCCACCATTTCGGCGGTCACTCGTGACTTGTCATCAACCAACTTGTGACGATTCTCGGGCAATGTTGCCAACTCGGCCATCAACACCCACAGGTCACGACAAATGTGCACCAGCATGTCGTCGAGTTCGGTGCCTTTTCCTGCCTCGGCTCGGGCCAGTCCCAAAATTGCTTGCGCTTCGTCAACGGCGCCGTACGCACGTGGAAGTGCCGAATCTTTGCCTACGCGACCTCCGTAAAACAGGCCTGTCGTGCCGTCGTCGCCTGCTCGTGTGTATACCTTTTCGCGTGCCATGTGCGCTACACGCTACTTGTCAGCCACCTACCGCCTGCGATCAAGCCATAAAAAGTTCGCCGACTGCCAATCGAAATAAAAATGACGGCACGCGCGCGTGCCGTCATAGTGAGTAACTGAGGGCTCCCCCTTTGCTGCTCTCGTGTGAAGAAAAGTGTACTGCGTTACACGAAAATGAAACAGGGCTGATGGGTTTTCCCACCAGCCCTGACTACTTGAAGTTTCCCCAGGTCGTGACCCCCAGGTAAGAAGTTTCGCGAGCACCTCTTCGTTCGTTTTGTTGGAGCCATGAGCGGGAATCGAACCCGCACTTCTGCACCCACGAGAGCAGCGTGCTCCCATTACGACCATCACGGCACCAACAGATATGTGTACGCAACCTTCCGGGAGTGGAATTAAAAATGGCGACACATTTCTGTGCCGCCATTTCTGTTTCGAAGCCAGACAATTGATGTCCGCGAATCTCGTGGTTGAAAATTGTACCGATCGACGGAACTCCAGGAAACATTTCCCCTATGTCTCGCCTACTGTTGAGCCATGTCTACAGAAGCGGCACCAGTTATTGACCTTGCCGCTTTTGAAAACGGCTCCAGCCACATTCGTGCCGCGATCGCCAAAAGCGTTGACGACGCCTGCAGGACAACCGGATTTCTCGCAATCACTCATCACGGTGTTGCCCCGCATGTCATCGACAATATGTGGACAACCATGCAACAATTTTTCGATCTACCTGTTGACACGAAAAATCTTTCCCGTGTTCCATCGCCTGGATACCCATACGGCTACATGGGGAACGAGGCGGAGACGCTCGCGGCATCGCGCGGAGATGCCACCCCACCTGATTTAAAGGAAACATTCAACGGCGGACCAACCCATATCCCCAAACACATCACCGACAAAACCGCACTTGATTTTTGCTATGCGCAAACCCCATGGCCAACCCAACCGATTTCATTTACCACTGCTTGGAGCAACTACTACAACGAAATGGAATCACTTGCCATGCGTATCATGCGTTTGTTCGCTGCCGCCCTGCACCTTGATGAGAACTTTTTTGATTCCTATATTTCCTCGCCGATCAGTGCGCTACGAGCACTCAATTACCCACCACAACAACATGCTCCAAAGCCAGGGCAACTGCGTGCAGGCGCACATAGCGACTATGGGTCACTGACTATCTTGTTGCCACAATCAGATTCGCGTGGGCTCGAAATTCAACGCTTCGATAATTCATGGCAGGAAGTTCTGCCGATACCCGATGCATTCATCATCAACATTGGCGACCTCATGGCGCGATGGACAAACAATCGCTGGCGAAGCACGTTGCATCGAGTGGTTAACCCCGATCAACAACACGACCCAACATCGCGCCGACAAAGCATCGCCTATTTTCATCAACCCAATTGGGACGCCACCATCACCACAATCAACACATGTCTGCAACCGGGAGAGCAATCAGCGTTCGAGCCAGTGGATAGCGGCCCATATCTCATGAGCAAATTCACCTCGACGGTTTAACTCGTCGCCTGCGACTTCTGCCATGCAGTTGCCAAGGCGTGGTATCGACCGTTCTTGGCAATCAGCTCATCATGAGTTCCGTACTCAGCAACACGCGCGTCAGCAATGACCGCAATATGGTCGGCTCGCTGAATTGTCGATAATCGATGCGCTACAACAATGACCGTGCGGCCTGTCATGAGTCGCTCAAGCGCATGTTCAACTTCTGATTCGGTTCCTGGATCAAGGTTTGATGTGGCTTCATCAAGAACGAGCACCGCAGGGTCAACCAATGCAGCGCGAGCAAGGGCAACGAGCTGACGCTCACCTGCCGAAAGCCTGCTTCCGCGTTCACGCACCTCGGTATCAAGCCCATCAGGGAACGTAGCGAAATGCTCGGTAGCGCCGATTGCTGCAATGGCTGCATCAATTTCGTCATCGGTTGCAGACGCCTTTGCAATTCGCAGATTGTCGCGAATGGTTCCATTAAACAAAAACCCTTCTTGTGGAACCACAACAATTCGCTCACGAAGTGACGACATCGTCGCCATTTTCAGATCAACATCTCCATAAGTAACCGACCCGTTCTGTGGGTCGTACAAACGTGCCATCAGCTTGGCAAGCGTTGACTTACCTGCGCCAGTTGGCCCTACGAGTGCCAACTTCTCACCCACACCAACGCTGATCGACACGTCGTTCAATGCGGATGTTTCGCTTCCCGCATAGCTAAACGTGATGCCACGTACTTCAAGACGGCCAGTAGCGGGAAGTGCGACTGCTCCAGGATGTTCAGCCAATTCGGGTTGGGCGTCAAGAATTGCAAACAGTTTGCTCAGTGCTGCCCCAGCGGACTGCACCGTGTTATACAACTGCGAAAGCTGTTGCACGGGATCAAACAGGCTCGATAGCAACAATGTGAAAGCAACGACGGTTCCCAATGTGATGTCACCGCGATGCACAAGCCAACCACCGATCCCAATGGTCAAAGCACTTGCAAACACGCCACCAAACTCGATGAGTGCGAAATACCACGTGCTTACACGAACACTGTGTTCGTGGCTTTTGAAAAGTTCACGATTTGATCGGGTGAATTTCTGAATCGTCTCGCCTTCTTGTGCGTAGGCCTGAATTACTCGAACGGAAGTGATTCCTTCTTGCAATGCAGACAGGTTCGCTCCTACGCGCTCACGCACCAACAGATACGCCTTGTTCGAATCGCGCTGGAACTTAATCGAAGCGGCAATGAGCAACGGCATGACCAATAACGCAACAATCGTCAACTGCCAGCTCAGTGTGGCCAGCAAGACGAGTGCAAAGATAATCAACATTCCAGCAGCAATGAACTGCAACAAGCCCCACTGCACCAACTCTGCCATTGACTCAATATCGGCAGTCATTCGCGCAACGAGAACTCCTGCTTTATTGCGGTCATAGAACGCCATGCTCTGACGTTGCATTTGCCGAAACACGGCAAGCCGCAATACTCGTAGAAATGATTCACCCGTGCGATTCAGATACAGAAACTGGGCTCGACCAAAAACATATGCCACGACTGCAACGACCAAATACAACGCCACGGAAATGTTCAAAGAATAAGAATCTTTCGCTCTGATCCCTTGGTCTATGCCTCGGCGAACCAGCAGCGGACCGGCGAGCGCACACAACGTTGTCACGCACACACACAAGAAAGCAACCAGCATGGTTTTCCTAAATGGTGATGCCATTTTGAATACACGACCAATCACTGTTCGTGCTTGTGCACGACTCAGTTTGTCTTCGTCCGTTACTCCGCCTTGAGCCCACATCTCAGTTAGTCACCCTTTCGGGATCACTCGCTGCCGTCATATTGGCAAGCACTTCGCGATAACGCGCACTTGTTGCTACCAGCTCGTCATGGCTTCCAATTGCTGCGACCCTTCCTTCATCGAGCAAGATCACTCGATCGGCAAGGGCAATAGTGCCGGGGCGATGCGCGATCACAATGGTTGTTCGACCGCTCATCACCGTCTTCATCGCATCGCGAATCTCCCCTTCCTTACTCGGGTCAACTGCACTCGTGGCATCATCAAGCACTAATACGCGAGGATCAGCAACGATGGCCCTAGCAATAGCAATCCGTTGACGCTGACCACCTGATAGCGAGAATCCGCGCTCACCAATGACCGTTTCATAGCCAAGCGGAAGACGCTGAATGAATTCATGTGCTCCAGACAGCTTTGCTGCCCGCTCAATCGTTGCATTATCTGCCGAAGGTTTGGCAAAAGCGATATTGCTTCGCACCGTGTCGTTGAACAACACCGTGTCTTCAAACACCACGCCTATCTGTTCGCGCAAATCTTTCAGACTGAGCTTTCTGACGTCTATCCCGTCAAGAAAAACATGTCCGCTTTGGGTGTCGTAAAACCTAAGTAACAAACGAGCAATTGTTGACTTGCCCGATCCAGTAGCGCCAACAACCGCGATGCTCTCGCCAGCTTTGATTTCAACAGAAAAATTCCGGAGCACGGGATACTCTGCGGAATAACCGAACGCCACTTTGTCAAACTTCACTGCACCCACTAATCCATCAGCTGAAGATACGAGTCGCTTTGGCTCAATTGGATCTACGATTTCTGACTTTGTCGACATCACTTCATTGATTCGCACAAGTGCAGCCGCTGCACGTTGACCGAGTGCAACAATCATTCCAATATTTCGCAACGGCCAAATCAACAGCGTGAGATACACGTTGAACGCAACGAGATCACCAATTGTGATTTCACCGTTTAACACCCGGTGGCCGCCGACGCCGAGCACTCCAACAAGACCGAGTGCGGGGAGCACATCAATTGCCGGTATGAAACTCGAACGAATGCGAGCTGCCTTCATCGACTCGCGCAAAATATCGTCTGCCTCTTTTTCGAGTTTGTCGAACTGAACCTGCTCGGCACCAAAACCCTTAACGACCCGCACTCCCGAAACTGATTCTTCAACGACATTTGCAAGTTGTGCTTGTTCGGCCTGCACAGCAACCGAGGCAGGATGAATGCGATGGCTAAACCTGCGAGCAGACAGATTGACAAATGGCAATGGAATGAGCGCAATCACAGCCAAGACGGGGTCGGTGATAAACAGAATTGCTGTTACTGCAAAAATCTGCGCAACATTTGACAACGTGATTGGAATCATCACAATGAATGCCTGAATTTGCATCAAATCGCTTGATGCCCGACTCATCAACTGACCCGTCTGAGCTTTGTCGTGATATCCAACATGCAATTTCAGAACGTGAGAGAACAAGCGCTCGCGAAACAGCGTTTCGGCCCATCTACTTTCGCGAAACGCGATATATCTGCGCATTCCCGACAACACTCCGGTGAGTACTCCAAGTCCCGCAATAATCAGCGCCCACCGAAGCAATGGTCCGTTTTTCTCGATTCCATCATTGATCGCATACTTCGTCATCTGGGGCACCGCAACTTTGAATGAAGCCCACAAAATTCCAACAAGCGCACCAAGCAACAAGTTGCGACGCTGTGCCGTCAGTGCTTCCCGCAGCAGCCTCCAACCCTCGCTGCGTTGAGTATCTTCAATTTCGAGCCTGGCAGCGACTTCCGAATCTGATTCGATTGACGTCACAGATTGCTCGCTGGCCTATGAGGCACTTGGTGAAAGCGCCTGAACGGAATCCCAGTAGTCCAAGTTTGGGTCGAGCGGCAGCATCGCAAGCGACGAGGTCGTCACTCCATTTGTGAAGTATTCGGAGATGACATCTCGGCAGTGTGCTGGGCTTCCATGAACAACCAATTCATCAACTACCTGATCAGGAATCGCTGCTAACGCAGCCTTGCGATCGCCCGCTTTCCATGCATCCCACATTCCTTGCATCAACGGAGCGCGGCCCATCCAACGATGGAAGTCGGCGTACACCGGGACATTCATATAGGCAGCAATTGCAAATCGTGCACCAGCGCGCACCACTTCAGTGTCTTCACTTGGGCAAACAAAAATGCGGGCAGCGATTTCTTTTTCTGCACCGTTCGCGGCATCATGCACAACTCGTGCAACCTTGGAAACATCTTGCGCACTCAACCAATTGATAATCACGCCATCTGCCTCACGAGCACCAAGCTTGAGCATTCCTTCACGCAATGCAGCGATCAGGATGGTTGGCTTCTGAGCAGGCTTAATGCTGAGACGAAAGCCATCAACCTTAAATGTGTCGTATTCCTTTGTTACCTTTTCGCCCGAAAAAGCATCGTGCAAAAAGCGCACAACATCACGCACTTTCTTGTACGGATCAACGAATGGCACACCATTCCATTTCTCCACAATCACGTTGCTCGACGATCCAATTCCGATTGCGAAGCGACCTGGTGCGGCATCGGCAAGCGCCGCCACACTTTGTGCAATTACTGGAGCCGTGCGCGTGTACGCCGGAACAATCGCAGTTCCTAATCGCAATCGAGGTTCCCATGCAGCTGCTAACGCAAGTGGCGTAAAGGCATCAGCGCCATCGGTTTCTGCCGACCAAATATCGCTGTATCCCCAATCGGCTAGCTGCTTGTATCTGTCTTTGTGATCATGCAAGTGACCAGGAAGCGGAACAGTCATTCCATTACGACGAATCATTTCGGTTCCCTCCACATTCGGGCAATACAACTCTGGCTTGCGGTCGCAAGAAAGGTGCCATCTTCAGCAAACATGTTTACTGTTCCGTGACCAAACCCGCGCTCGACTGCTTGTACATGTATGTCTAACAACACCCACTTGGTGGGAACGAGCCGAACCACACGCAAGGTGTTGTCAAGACTGTTTCCCCCGCCGCGTACGCCCAGCGCTTGCCCTACCCCCATCGGCACAAAGTCACCCAGCACTGCAAGCGTTGCGGTGTCCACGCCTTCAATCACATCAGGGATTCGGGCCCACATCAGCGTGCGACCATCATTGGGCGTCCCATCAAGTTCTTCGAGATCGCGACCGATGACGAATCGTTCTTCCATCTTTTCGTGAATGGTGTTGGTGATGTCTCCGCGATGTTCGCGTTGTTGCAGTGCTGCAGGCGGCGGCACGTCAGGCATCTGGACAAATGAGTGCGCATGTTCGAATGGGCGCTCTCCGACAGCAGCGTTCACCGTCAAAATTTCTCGATCACCAACATGGCACACCGCTCTAGCTTGTGTGATTTGATGACCAACTACTGCAAGTGTCACATCAATTTCCATTGTTTCACCTGTGCGCGCATATGACAGATACTGGGCAGTGGACCACACACATGTACGCCCGGACAACTCCTCAATTGCAGAGACAGCAGCCGCCAAGCCACAGCCGCCCCATAGGAAATTGCCACCCGTTACCAACCCCGGGCGCACCACCATTGACCACTTGCCTCGTGTTGCATCGTCGGTGCTGACCGCCTGAATCCCGAGAAATGCTTTGGTATCCATAGAGCGTCTACACACTAATAGACAACATCAATATGCGGACTACTTTGTATTTATGAGCAGCACAGATACTCCATGGATGGGTGATGCGGTTTCGCTTGTCGAAGCGTTTCGCAATAAGCAACGGTCTCCGCTTGAAGAGCTTCACGCATCTTTAGATGCAATAAATAAGAGTTCGCTCAATGCATTTTCATATCTTGATCCAGAAGGTGCGATCGAGCGCGCGAAACGTGCCGATGTTTCCTTGCCTTTCGGTGGAGTTCCACTCGGCGTCAAAGAGTTAGACGCCGTTGAAGGTTGGCCGTATACCGAAGCGTGCGTGGTGTTTCAAGATCGCATCGCCCCCCACACTTCGGTCATGGTGTCGCGAGCAACCGAGCGCGGTGGTGCAAACCACATGGGATTGTGCACGGCAAGTGAATTTGGTGGCGTCAATGTCACTCGCACCGTGATCAACGGGGCAACACATAATCCATGGAAGCACGGACATACTCCTGGTGGATCCTCTGGTGGTAGCGCTGCCGCAGTTGCTGGTGGCCTTGTCACAATCGCCACTGGCGGAGATGGCGGTGGTTCAATTCGTATTCCCGCAGGTTTCACCGGTCTCGTGGGACTGAAAGCAACCTTTGGCAGAATCCCCCGAGCCCCCCATGTTGAGCTCGGCAATCTCACCGTCAATACGGGCGTCATGGCGCGCAGCGTGCGAGACACTGCACGCTGGTTCGACGTGTGCAACGGACACGATGCTCGCGACCCGCTCAGTTTGCAACGTGTCGAAAACTGGGAAAACGAATTAGGCACTCACGCCAATTCATTACGTGGAAAAACTGCAGTGCTCGCACCAAATTGGGGTGGCGCTGTGGTCTCTCCGGCAATGTGGCAGCAACTCGAAGAGTATGCAGCCCATCTCACTTCCGCCACCGGTGTTCGCATCATTTCAATTGACACATCCCTTCCCAGCATGGGTGCCGCATGGTCAATTAGCGGCATGATCGAAATTCAGATGCAGCTCGCCGAACATTGGCCGCAATGTGCAGATGTACTGACACCTGAAATGCGGTTTGGGATTGAGGCAACACTTGGCAAGTACGGCGCCGAAGCTCGTGCAAAAATTGAATCGCGACGCGCTCAACTAAATCAGAAAATGGCAGAAATTTTTAGCGCAGTAGATTTCGTCATCACTGCAAGCAACCCTGATATTGCCTTTGACGCAGAGGGACCACTGCCATCACAATTTGGTGGTCTGGAAGCCGGCATGGGCAACAACGGCAGATTGACATTTCCGGCAAACATGTATGGCAACCCGGCAATTTCGATTCCGTCTGGATTGATCGACGGCTTACCTGTTGCGTTGCAAATCAATGGTCCGCATTTCAGTGAGCAGTTACTCCTTGAATTTGGTCTCGCGATGGAACGCACTCGCCCATGGGCGCTCGTTGCGCCTCATGCACCGTGCTAAGCGAGTAACGCTCGCCCAACAATGTCGGTGCAAAACGCGGTGAGGATTGCCAAATACATCAATCCCGTCGCCGCCATTACTGCCGAATAGCTTCGTTCTTTGAGCGCTGCCCGTGTGACGAGTGCAAGGATGCCCGTCACCACAGCAGAGGCAAGCCAGAACCAGCCGAGCACTCCGTCCCAACCGTCATCAATGGTGCCGTTTAACACGCTCACCATTCCTGTTGGAAGCAATAACACCAACACTTCAAGTGGCCATAGATAAATAACGGCCGAGGTGATTTCATTAATCAACTTTCGCGGCATTCCTGGTTGCACCAAATACCAGTGGCCAAGCAACATCGTGTCACTCACAGCCCCCAAGAACAATGTGCCAACAACAATTCGCAGCAGCGATACCACTACGTCTCCACCACTGCCATCGCTTGCGGCAGAAACGCCTGCGGCGATGATTCCAGAGACTCCAAGCAACGGCGCTATGAGATCTAAGCGCGAACGCTTATTACGGATGAGTACCAAAGCCGCGACTGCTACGGCAGCACCCGACAACTCGCGAACGACACTGAGGCCGTATCGATTGCCTAGCACCACCGCAATTGCCGCAAAGCCACCGTACGTAATGCGCAACAACATGGCATACCCGGGACCAACTTCGTTGCGCCGTGTAGTGAACCACAAGAACCCCAGACCACCAACGGACCATTGCAACATCACCGTTGCAGCTTCTAAACGAATCATGACCTGAAGAACTTAGGCTTCAACGACAATCAAATTGTGGTTAGCCACATTCATCGAGTCTGGACCAGATGAAGTCGCCACCACGATGTCTTCTAATCGCATTCCCCATTTGCCAGGGATATAGATACCTGGTTCAACGCTAAACGCATGACCAGCCGCAATCGGAAGCACATTTCCACTGACCATGTACGGATCTTCGTGAGCTTCCATGCCGATTCCATGGCCCGTGCGGTGCACAAAATATTCGCCGTATCCAGCTTTTTCAATCACGCTTCGTGCTGCTCGATCAACATCTTGGCACTGGTTACCCACCACGCCAGCAGCAACACCGGCAGCCTGAGCTTCAAACAAGACCGCATAGGCATCTGCTACATCGGATGCGATGTTGCCAGTAAACACACAACGTGTGATGTCGCTGCAATATCCGTTCATCGTTCCACCAAAATCGCACAGCACAATCTCGTTTGCTTCAATCACGCGTGAACCTGCATGATGATGTGGGCTCGCTGCATTCTCACCAGCAGCAACAATTGCAAAGTTGACTACATCATGGCCCTCTGCAATAAGACGTGCAGAAATATCTGCACTCACCGCTGCTTCTGTACGTCCGATCAATGGAATTTGTCCACCATGCAACTGCGCGGCAACACGATCTGCCGCCGCACCAGCAGCTCGCAATGCAGCAATCTCGCTTGAGTCTTTAGACACGCGCAATGCACCCACCACATCTACCGCGCGAGTGAACGTGGCACCAGGAACATGTGGAAGTAGTTCGACTAAGAATCGCGCCCACATTTGATCACCAATTGCGATGCGCTGTGCTCCATTGAGCAACGATGCAACAAGTGCAATGGGATTATCGGTTTCGTTCCATGCAGCAATGCTGAACACTTCTGGACGCGCGACCACTCGAGGAACTTCAAGTCTTGGAACAACCATGGTGACAACACCCGTGCGCGGAACAACCAACATTGTCAGTCGTTCAAGCGGCATTGCTTCATATCCAGACAAATACGGCAAGTCGTGTCCAACCGATAGCAACACTGCATCAACATGTTGCGCGCTCATGGCTAAGCGAACTTTGGCAATTCGCTCCAGATAATCGGCGGTCGTTGCAATTGATGAACTCACAGGTTGTTCTTCCCCACCTTTACCAACTTGCCATCGTTATATTCTTCGACTGCAGTGATGATTTCTTGCTTTGTATTCATGACGAATGGACCATAGCGAACAACTGGCTCACCAAGCGGCACACCGCCCAGAAGCAATACTTGAGCTGGCTCCTTTGTGGCTTCAACTCGCACCAAACCTGCTGATCGTTGCATCACCACCATCTCCCCAGAGACACTCGACGACTCATTGACTCGTACTTGCCCATCAAATACATGCACAAGTGCCGTGTGGTCATCTTCTGGCAACCACTCCACAACATCACCAACCTGAAGTACTGCATGCGCATACGTCATCGGCGTTGTGGTTTCAACAGGTCCACGCATTCCATGCACCACACCCGCAACAACTCTGACAAATCCACCATGTGCAAGATGAGCCGTTGCCATCTCTTCTGCTTCATAACCTTGGTATCGCGGGTCGATCATCTTTCGTTCAGCCGGCAGGTTTACCCACAACTGAAATCCGTGCATCCGACCACCGAGTTTCATCATGTCATCCGTTGGCAACTCGCTATGAATCACTCCTGATCCGGCAGTCATCCATTGCACTCCACCTTTTTTGATCACCGCTTTTGTTCCAATTGAGTCTTCATGAACCATTGAGCCAGAGAGCATGTAGGTGACGGTTTCAAATCCTCGATGCGGGTGACTCGGAGCGCCAACGGCTTTGCCAGGCGCGTAGTCCGCTGGGCCCATTTCATCTAATAACAAAAACGGATCGATCTGGTCGAGTTGCGCGGTGGGAAATGGTCGCCGCACTGCGAAGCCACCACCTTCAACCGTGCGTTGGGACTGAATTGTTCCTGCAATTTCACGAAGTGGAGTCGATGTCATATCTACCTTTAGGCGTTAAGAAGGGGTAACGAATTTCGATGTGCGTCTTTTGCGTGATAACTCGAACGTGTCAATGGACTTGATTCAACATGTCGAATGCCCAAATATTCCCCATATTCCTTGTAATACGCAAACTCTGCTGGATCCGCATAGCGAACAACGGGTAGGTGCTCTGCGCTTGGCCGCAAATACTGGCCGATGGTCACAATGTTCACACCCACACTCGCCAAGTCCAACAAGGTCGCCTCGACTTCCTCCTTTGTCTCACCAAGGCCAAGCATCAGCCCCGACTTCGTAGTGATCCCCGCTGCAACCGAGCGTGAAAGTACCGAAAGGCTGCGGGCATAGCCAGCAGATGGTCGAACAGTTCGCTGCAAACGGGCAACCGTCTCAATGTTGTGATTGAGAACATCTGGCCGTTCGTTAATTACAATGTTTAACGCATCGGTTCCTTTGGCATCTGAAATGAGTGCCTCAACTTGAGCATTCGGATTCAGCAGTCTGATTTCTCGAATGGTGTCGGCAACGTGTTGCATACCACCGTCAGTCAAATCATCGCGGGCGACCATCGTGAGTACCGCAAATTCCAAATTCATTCGCTTGACGGCTTCTGCAACCCTTCCTGGTTCGTTTGCATCAGGAGCAACTGGCTTGCGAGTATCGATCAAACAGAACCCACATGCGCGTGTGCATCGATCACCAAGCACCATGAACGTTGCGGTGCCGTCCTTCCAGCATTCGCTCAGGTTGGGACAACCGGCTTCCTCACACACCGTGACAAGTTGCAAATCGCGAAGAGTCTTTTTGGTCAACAGCACTTCGCTGGTGTGATTGACGTGTGGCCGAACCCATTCGGGTTTGCGCACCGAGATACTGAGGCCATCTGTATCGGGCTGATGTGCCCATGCAACGTCATGTCGCGTTGATTCGTTGTTACCCCACCGCATGCGTGCATGCTTGGCAACAACACTTGAAACGTCAAACATCGATATTGCGACACCTTCTTCTTGTAACGACGTGACCGAATAATCCGAAATTCCGCATGGGACGATGTGGTCTCTCATATAGGCAAGATCGGTCGTGACATTAAGCGCAAAGCCATGCATGGTGCGACGCTCAGTTGATCCCCGTGCTACTCGCACCCCAATTGCGCAAATCTTTCGAGCTTTGGGTGTTTGTGCATCAAGCCACACACCTGGATAACCGTCTTTCCTGCTTGCATTCTGAAGACCAAGATCACGAAGCGAGTCGATGACCACTTGCTCTACTCCGTGCACATATTCGGTGTTGTCTGCTGGGCCTGCATCACCATGCTTGGCCGACAGATTTACGATCGGATATCCAATCAGCTGACCAGGACCATGATACGTAATGTCGCCACCACGTCGCACCCCGACCAATTCGGCATCCACGTTGCGCGGATCGCACCGAAGATTATTAACTAGATCGGCATTCGGGCCATACGTAAACACATGTGGATGTTCAAGTAATAACAGATGCTGATCAATACCTCGCTCAAAGATTGCCGACTGAACCGCAAGTGCTTCGAGGTATGGAACACGACCCAGCCACCTCACATGCAGCGGAACAGCGGGGGTGCTCATCGTGGTTAATGCTTGCTGATTTACAGCTCGGCTGACCAATCCTGCGTCTCAAGAATCTGTTTTACGCGCGAGAGGAAACGGCCGGCATACGCACCGTCAAACGCACGATGATCCCACGACATCGACAGATGGCCCATTGGGTGAATCGCAATGCTCTCGCTGCCATCAGGCATAGCCACAACTACTGGCTTGCGCACAATGGCATCGGTTGACAAAATCGCCACTTGAGGCTGGTTGATGATTGGCATTGCGATCAATGCTCCTGCAGAGCCATTATTCGACAAGGTAAACGTGCCGCCCGTGATTTCATCAGGCGACAGCTTGCGACCTCGCGCACGTGTAGCCAAGTCATGAATCTCGCGCGCAATCGCACGAAGGCGCTTGGCATCTGCACTTCGCACAACTGGAACAAGCAACCCTGAGTAATCGAGATCTACCGCAATCCCCAAGTCGACATAGCTATGTACAACCAGATTGTCGCCATCAATACTTGCGTTGAGATGCGGAAACTCGGTGAGCGCGTCAACAACTGCGCGACTGATGAACGGAAGATATGTGAGGCTAAATCCTTCACTCGATTTCCATGATTCTTTTATTGAGCTGCGTGTCTTATCAACATTTGCGTAATCCACTTCGACAACGGTGAACACGTGTGGGCTTGTTTCGAGCGACATCACCATATGCGAACCTGTCAATCGACGAATTTTTGTGAGCGGAATTACTTGCTCGCGGTCGCCGAGCGCAGGTCGCGGAGCAGCTGGCGCAGGAGTAGGAGTAGGAGCAGGCGCACTTACTGGAGCTTGCACCGGTGCAGGAGCCGCAATTGGAGATGGAGTAGCAACTGGTGCTGGTGCTGGCGTTGTTTGTGTAGCCAACCCGTTGCGATCGATGTAGTCAAGAACATCTTCACGAGTGATGCGACCACCAGGGCCTGTTCCTTGCAATGCATCAATGTTGATTCCATGATCACTCACGAGTCGTCGCACTACTGGAGACAACAACTTGTTTGACTGCGCAGCAACAGCGGGAGCTGGAGCAGCAACTGGCGCTGGAGCCGGAGTTGCCACAGGCGCTGGAGCTGGAGCAGCAACAGGCGCTGGAGCCGGAGTTGCTACAGGAGCAGGTGCAGGTGCAGGTGTTGCAACAGGCGCTGGTGCTGGCGCTGCACCCGCACCACCGACCACTGCAATCACTGTTCCAACAGCAACGGTTTCACCTTCAGCAACTCGAATCTCTGTCAATGTCCCTGCAATCGGGGATGGAACTTCGGTATCTACTTTGTCAGTTGATACTTCGAACAATGGCTCGTCTGCAGCAATCGTGTCGCCAACTTTTTTGAACCAACGCGTGATTGTGCCTTCAGTGACTGTTTCACCAAGTTGTGGAAGTGTTATCTCAGCCATGATGCTCCTGTGCTCGAACGATTAACCGTTAATGCTGCGGCCCGTAAGCGACAACACTGTTTCTCCAAATGTTTCGGACAACGACGGATGTGGCTGAATGAACTCAGCAATTTCATCCACCGTTGCTTCCCAGTTCACCGCCAAATATCCACCCGACAATTGCTCGGTCACCCATGGACCAACCATGTGCACACCCAGTACTTGCCCTGGTGTTCCATCAGCATTCTTTTTCGCAATCACTTTCACCAAGCCGTCGGTCTCGCCAAGGATCATCGCGCGACTATTCGAACGAAACGCATGCTTTGCTACCACCACATCGTGGCCAGCCGCAATCGCTGCTTCTTCAGATGGGCCCGCCCATGCAACTTCGGGGTGACAATAAATTGCCCACGGAACGCGGTCGTACATCACGGGATACACCACTTCTCCAAGAATGTGCTTCACAGCAACAATTGCTTCGGCATATGCAACGTGCGCCAACTGCGGAGTGTTAATGATGTCGCCCACCGCATACACGCCAGGCTCGCCTGTTTGGCAATAGCCATCTACATCAATAAAGCCGCGGTCACTGATTTTGACTCCCGTTCCCGCGAGGCCAAGCAAATCAGTGAATGGTTTCCGACCAACCGATACCACTACCGCATCAACTTCTAGTCGCTCGCCTTCACCAAACAACACCACAGTTCCCGAACCCGTTGGCTCGTGACCATTTACTTTGACTCCTGTTCGGATATCAATGTTCTTTTTCTTAAAACTCTTCTCCACTACAAATGCAAGATCTGGATCGAGGCCAGGAAGAATCTTTGGTAATCCTTCAAGAATGGTCACTTGCGAACCAAGGTCGGCAAACGTTGATGCAAATTCACAACCAATTGCACCGCCACCAATCACTGCAATGCGCTGTGGGATTTTGTTCAACATCAATACTTCATCCGAAGTCATGATCGGGCCACCAGGTGTAAACCCAGGAATTGTTCGCGGTGTTGAGCCTGCTGCGATCACAATATTTTTTCCTTGCAACTGCTGCGTGCTTCCATCACTCAACTGAACGGTGACAGTTTTGTTTGGTCCAAGCGATCCCGTGCCAAGCAGGTAGGTAACCTTTTTCGTTTTTGTTAAACCAGTCAAACCTTTGACCAAGCCGTTAACGATGGTTTGTTTGCGAGTTTGCGCAACCGCAAAGTCAATTCCACCCAACGTCACCGAGATTCCAAAATCACCAGCGTGTTGAACATGGCGATGAGCAGCTGCGGTTTCTAAAAACGCCTTTGCAGGGATACAACCGCGATTGAGGCATGTTCCGCCAATGGTGTCACGCTCGATCAGTGCAACGCTCAATCCTGCCGAAGCACCATAAAAAGCCGACGCGTAGCCACCTGGACCTCCGCCGATCACCACGAGATCAAATTGCTCCGCCGTACGCACCACCTCCTTCAACTTCAGTTACTTCACTATCTAAAACACTAACCCCTTTATATTTAGGACCATGTCCAAGTTCAGGGTGTAGTTGCCCACTGCTCTTGCTGTCCCGCGCGGATGTAGGCAATCGTTGGCGTGCCTTGAGACACAGTAAATGCAACAACACATTCGACAACCTCGCTCTGTTTTGTCGTAGTGCATGGGCTCTCGACATCTGCCGGTGCATCCAATGCCTCATGTACCACTCCGTCTGACAGCATTCTCCAACCACTCGATGCATCAGCACCCTCAACGCCGATCATCGTCACCTCTACCAGGGTGCTTGATTGCGTCTTTGTCACTTCCAAAACCGAGACGGTCATATCACCAAGTACGGCCGAGTCACCCAACTGCAACAGCGTTATCCGCGCATCTGAACCAGATGTTTGCCACAGCTTGAATGTTCCTGCACCAAGGATGAGCACGCCACATACCAATGCCCACAGAATCAGTTTTCTCGTACTCATATAACTGTCAGCCTAGGATGAAAGACGTCATGGGCATCAAGGATGTGTTTAAAACAAGCGCAAAACCTGTGCGCGAACTTGACTCCGAGCGGCTCGTAGACCGATTTGCCGAATACCGCCTTCTTCCGTTGAGCGAACTTGAAGCCCGCGACCGCACCAAAGTGTGTGGCGAAGTAAAACGAATGACCATCAAACCTCGTTCAGGCATTCCGTCGACCGAAATTGTGATCAATGATGGAACCGGCGAAGCAACGGTGATTTTTAGTGGTCGTCGCCATGTGGCAGGGATCGAACACGGTCATTGTTTGATTGTTGAAGGAGTTGCATTTGCCGATCGGAATCGACTGGTGTTTCTGAACCCCGCGTATTCGCTGCTCCCTCACGGACCAGCCTGATTTAGCCAACCAATATTTGCTGAACAGCCAACTCGGCATCTTCAGTAATCAGCGCCATCACTTCATCCCCCGCGCGCAACACCATGGCTGGTTCGGGCAGCAACACACGGCTATCTCTCACGACAGCAACGACACTTGCGCTACGTGGGAAATGTAATTCGCCAAGCGGTTTGTCACGAGCAGGAGAATTGTCGGCAAGCGTGACTTCCACCAGCTCTGCTTTGCCACCTTTGAGTTGCAGCAACCGAACCAAGTTTCCAACAGAAACTGCTTCTTGCACGAGACTCGTGATGAGGTGCGGCGTCGATACTGAAACATCTACACCCCACATGTCGTTAAACATCCAGTAGTTGTTTGGATTATTCACTCGCGCAATCACACGCGGAACACCGAACTCCTGTTTCGCCAACAGCGACACAACAAGGTTGTCCTCATCATCGCCGGTCACCGATGTCACTACATCTGCCATTGTCACACCTGCTGCTGCAAGCACTGCAACATCGCATGCATCACCGCGATGCCACTTCAGTTTTCCTGTTGAATCATTTTCTGCATAATCTGCAACAACCGCGCGATCGTTTTCGATAATGGTTACCTCATGACCTGCGGCAACCAACTGTTCAGCAGTAAATCGCCCAACACTTCCACCGCCCGCAACGACAACCTTCATGATCAGTGACCCTTCCCATTTGCTGCGACAAGTGATTTGTCAAACAATTCAAGCGACTTAATCTCGGCTGCAACATAGGCAACGTCGCCTTCTTGCACAACAGTGTCTGCGCTTGGAATGATTGCTGCACCAAGGCGGCGGATAGCCACGACTCGGGCAGTTGCACTGTCGAGCGACAGAACACGTGCGCCCACCATTGCTTTGGGTAGCTCGCGTTCAACCAACACCACCTTTGCGCTTGGATCCGTCCATTCAACAGCAGGCAGATCAGGAAGGATTCGGCGAAGGATTCGCTCCGAAGTCCATTTCACTGTTGCCACCGTGGCAATTCCTAAGCGCTCGTAAATCTCGGCTCGCTTTGGATCATAAATTCGAGCCACGACGCGCTCGATCCCAAACTCTTCACGAGCAACGCGCGCAATCAAGATGTTCGAGTTGTCTCCGTTGGTCACTGCAGCTAATGCTCCAGCCTTTTGAATTCCAGCTTCAATCAATACGTCGCGGTCAAAACCGATACCCATTATTTTCTGACCGGTAAATGATTCGCCTAGTCGCGAGAAAGCCTCGGCCTTGCGGTCGATCACTGCAACAGTATGACCAGCAGCCACTAACTCGCGCCCGAGTGTTGAGCCCACCCGTCCGCATCCAACGATCACGACGTGCACTGTTTTCCCCCTTGTGGCAAAGGCGCAGATCGCCTTAAGTAACTAACTCGTACCAAGGGGATCAAGCGTAGGCGGTTTTCCAAGGTTATTGGTGTTCTTTGTGGCAGGCTTCTAGACGCATATGTCTACCAACAAACAGAACTCCAGCAGACTCAAACGTGTTTTTATCGGCGCGCCGATCGCCAGTTCTGAAGACTTGCATCAGAAACTGCCGAAAAAGGTTGCGTTACCTGTTTTTGCAAGTGATGCAATTTCATCAACGGCTTATGCAACTCAGGAAATTTTGATTGTGTTTTTGTCGCTTGCAGCAGTAGGCACAGCCGCCTATAGCCGACTTGTACCAATTTCGATCATGGTGATGGTGCTGCTCGCAATTGTTGTCTTTAGTTATCGCCAAACCATTTTTGCTTATCCAACTGGTGGTGGCTCTTATGTTGTTTCACGCGAAAATCTTGGCAAATACCCGTCACTCGTAGCTGGTGGGTCAATGCTTACTGATTACATTCTCACGGTTGCCGTATCTATCTCCGGTGGAGTTGCGGCAATTATCTCGGCCTTCAATAATCTTGCGCCGTATCGCGTGCACATGGCAGTTGGTTTCATCTTGCTCATCACACTTGCGAACTTAAGAGGACTCAAAGAATCAGGTTCACTTTTTGCTCCACCCACATACCTGTACATCATTTGCTTATTTGGTCTCATTATTTATGGCCTCTTCCGAGTATTTGTGCAAGATCTTGGACCAATTCCACATACCGACCCATTTGAAAATGAACTACTCGACGGTACCAACTCGGTCACGTTGTTTTTTTTCTTAAAAGCTTTTTCATCAGGCGCGGTTGCACTTACGGGCGTAGAGGCTGTTGCCGATGGTGTTCCTGCGTTTCAAAAACCAGAATCAAAAAACGCCGCAAAAACCCTGATCTGGATGGCACTCATTCTTGGATCTGGGTTCTTCGGTCTCAGTGTGTTGGCGCAACATCTCAAGCCGCTCGCAGACGAGGAAGGCCACATCTCCCAAACAGTTCTCGCACAAATGGCAGAACATGTTTACGGCGGACGAAATATCTTCTTCTTTATAACGCAGTTCGCAACCTTTGGAATTCTGATTCTGGCGGCGAACACTGCGTATGCAGACTTTCCACGACTGTCATCAATTATCGCCAAAGACAACTACCTGCCTCGTCAGTTGATGAACCGTGGCGACCGTTTGGTGTTCTCAAACGGAGTCATCCTCCTTGGCCTTGCCGCCATCTCGCTCGTTGTGGCGTTTAGCGGCCAAGTCACACTGCTCATCCCGTTGTACGCAGTTGGTGTATTTACCGGTTTTACCCTGAGCCAATCGGGAATGGCATTGCGTAGTTATCGATTAAAAGAAAAGAATTGGTTATTCAAAACATGCGTTTCTGGATTCGGCGCATTCACTACTGCGTTTGTTGCTGGAATCGTTGTTGTCGTGAAATTTACTGATGGCGCATGGATCCCCGCAATGGTGATTCCAGCACTTGTTCTTGGATTTACTTCCGTTAACCGTCACTACACACGTGTTCGATCCTTCCTGCAGCCCAGTGAGGGTTACACCGCTCCATTCCAAACCCACTTCGTCATCGTTCTCGTTGGATCGGTTAATCAAGGCGTGCTTCAAGCAGTGCGATATGCGCAAACGCTTCGACCCGACCGGCTGATTGCGCTATCGGTGATCCAAGGACCTGAAGATCGCGAGAAACTCGACGCTGAATGGGCAAAACACAAGATTGGAATCGAGTTGCAGACCATCACCTCTGAATATCGCGATCTCACTGAGCCAATTCTGAACCGCATTGATGAACTTGACAGAGAAACCAACGACGATCTCATCACCGTGATCATCCCCGAGTTTGTGACCAGTATTCGTTCACAGTGGCTACACAATCAGTCTGCTCTTGCAATTAAGGCTCGCTTGCTGTTCCGGCCAAATACCGTGGTCACTTCAGTCCCAATTGTGATTCCATAACCTCAGCAGAACCACGCAAGATGGGGCAAGCCGTCATAGGGTTGGATGCATGAAAATTGTTATTTCTGGAGCAAGTGGCCTCATCGGAACGCAACTCGTTAAGCGCCTGTCTACCAATGGGCACGACGTTGTCAGGCTTGTACGACGCACTGCTAAAGCAGGCGAAGTGCAATGGGATCCTAAGCGTGGCGTACTCGACCCAGCGGCACTTGCTGGAGTCGACGCAGTGATCCACTTGTCTGGAGCAGGAATCGGTGACAAGCGATGGACAAATAGTTACCGCAAGGAAATCATGGACAGCCGCACATTGTCTACTGCGCTCTTAGCTTCAACCATCGCTGGCATGCCAACGAAACCAACAGTCTTTCTTTCGGGTTCAGCAATCGGCATCTACGGTGCGCGTAACGACGAACAGCTCACTGAGGTAAGCACGCATGGAACTAGCTTCCTTGCAGACGTGTGCGAGCAATGGGAACAAGCAGCAAAGCCCGCAATCGATGCTGGAATTCGCACTGTGTTTTTGCGAACAGGAATTGTGCTTTCACCCAAGGGTGGCGCATTGAAGAAGCTACTTCCGCTGTTCAAACTTGGTGTTGGTGGCAAATTTGGAAACGGCAAACAATGGCAAAGCTGGATTTCGATGGACGATGAAGTTGGCGCAATTGAACACTTGCTCACTGCACCGGTAAGTGGCGCTGTCAACCTCACTGCACCAAACCCAGTGACGAATGCCGAATTCACCAAAGTGCTCGCGGGAGTGCTGAAGCGACCTGCAATCGTTCCCGTTCCGACATTTGCACCAAAACTGATTCTCGGTGGAGAGCTTGCCGATGCATTGTTGTTTACTGGTCAGCGCGTGATTCCTGCAGCACTTAACGCCAGTGGTTACACCTTCAAACACTCCACGCTAGAAAGCGCATTGCGTTCACTACTGTCTAAGTAATGTCTGTTCCAAGTAGCGCTGATGTCGTTGTTATTGGTGCAGGCTTAGCGGGTCTTGCCGCTGCACGAACTATTCAAACCAGTGGGCATTCGGTCATTGTTGTTGAGGCCAGTGATGCTGTTGGAGGACGTGTTCGCACCGACAACGTTGACGGCTTTCTTCTCGATCGCGGTTTCCAGGTAATCCTCACGGCATACCCCGAGCTCGACACACAAGTCGACATGGATGCACTAGATGTACAGGCGTTTGATCCTGGCGCGATGGTGTGGCGAAATGGCCGAGGTCATGTGGTATCCGACCCATTTCGTAAACCACTCACCCTTGGATCCACTGCGTTTGCACCAATCGGAACGTTGCTCGACAAAGTTCGCATTGTTGCGCTGCGGGCACGAGTGTTGCGACGAAGTTCGGCTTCGCTCCTCGGTGGGCAAGATGTCTCAACCGATGTCGCACTGCGCACTTTTGGTTTTTCATCGCGAATGATTGATCGCTTCTTTCGTCCACTCTTTGGCGGAATTCAACTTGATCCCCACCTTGCGACTTCACGGCGAATGTTTGACGTGATCTTTCGCTCGCTCAGCCAAGGGCAAAGTGTTGTGCCATCGCGAGGCATGGAAGAACTGCCACGACAGATTGCATCTCGTTTACTGCCGGGATCAATTGTGCTCAATTCTCGTGTCAATGAACTTCGTGCCACCACCGTCGTCTTGGAATCAGGATCAACGATCACTGCACGCGCGATCGTTGTTGCGACTGAAGGCCCCGCAGCAAGCAAATTGCTCGGGTTACCTGCTGTCGAGTCACGAACTGTTGGATGCGTGTACTTTTCCGCCGACAAGCCACCGACGCACAAAAAACTTGTGGTGCTCGATGGAACAGGCAAAGGACCGGTTCTCAATGTTGCAGTGATGAGCAACATTGCACCTTCATATGCACCACCAGGAAAGCATCTCATCGTTGCTGCATTACCTGGCGAGTGCACTGGAGATTTAGAGGCCATCTCGCGCGAACAACTCCGCAATTGGTGGGGCCCACAGGTGGACGCATGGAAACACGTGAAGACCTACGCAATTGCCCATGGAGGACCTGTTCAAAAACCACCGTTTGCACCGAAGCAACGGGTCAACCTTGGCAATGGCCGATTCGTGTGTGGTGACCATCGCGATACAGGCTCAATTCAAGGCGCGCTTTTTTCTGGTCGGCGCTGTGGCGAGGCTGTTGTCAATTGGCTCGCCTAGCCTGAATACATGGCTCACAACACTTCCACGAAAATCGTTTCTGTCGAACGATTCATCCCTGCGGCTCCTGGACTTATTTTCGAGTTGCTTGCCGATCCTCGACAACACAGCGTGTTTGACGGCTCGGGCAGCGTAAAAGCAGCACGGATCTCTTCACCACCGCGCCTTTCGCTTGGTGCAGAGTTTGCAATGGACATGAGGATTGGCCTCCCCTACAAAATGACCAACACCGTTGTTGAGTTTGAAGAGAACAAACGCATCGCATGGCGCCATTTCGGTGGCCACATTTGGCGATACATCCTTGAACCAGTTGATGGTGGAACAAAACTGACAGAAGAATTTGATTACAAACACAACAAGTCGTCATTATTTCTTAAAATTATGCGCGCTATTCCAAATAATGAGAAAGCGATGATCAAGACTCTCGAGAATATCGAGCAGTACTTTTCCAAGTAACAATGACTGTTTCACTTCCTTTGGGATTTCGTGCCCACGTCACCAACATTGGCATTAAAGACACAAGCGATGACTTCACCGTTGTTGTTGCCGACACCGCGTGCTCTGCTGCTGGCATGTTTACGCAAAGCCGTTTTGCAGGACCAAGTGTTGTCATCAGCCGCGAACATGTCTCCAACCTTCGGGCACAAGCAGTTGTTGTTGTTTCCAAGAATGCAAATGTGGCCACCGGTAATGAAGGCATCGCAAACGCACACGAAATCGTGAACGGTGTGGCCGCTGCGCTTACGTGTTCGCCTTCAGACATTCTCAT
>JAURJB010000001.1 GCA_030832455.1 Acidimicrobiales bacterium | reverse complement strand
TTCGCCAGGGATAATTTCGGGCGGTGTTCCCAGTACGTGTGTCATCACTGCTGCAAGAAATTCGGCGCTGCGTTGCAGATCATCAACTTCGGCAGACGGCGATTCGAGATCAACGAACTGTTGAATGTGGGCCAGCATCTCAGGTGTTCGCGCATCAAGGGACGCGCGAAGTTGTGCGTGCGTTGGTGCGGCGCCAGTGAGCGGGTTCGATAAAGCCATGGGTCTAGTTTGCCCGACAATGCATGGCCACGAGATGCCGATATGCGATGTTTGTGCCCGGGATGAGACTCGAACTCATACGGCTATTTCTAGCCAGGGGGGTTTAAGCCCCCCGCGTCTACCATTCCGCCACCTGGGCTTGGGTGTGTAGGTTACGCGCGTTTTCGCGCTGATCGGCTGAGATTATCTCGCCAATATCTCATTCACCATCTGCATCAGGCTCGGCTCAATGAACCTGACCCCCGTCATCGAAAGATGGTTGTTATCGAGATACAGCACTTTGCCATCGTGAGTGATGGGGCATTCAACGTCGTCGCACAAGACGGTGAATGGATCATAAAAATATGTTGACGGACTGGTGTCGTTCTTCCAGTCCTGCGTGATGGGATCAGCTATCGCGTCTTGCTCTGCGCGCGACAGCGGCTGTGGCTGTGGCAAACGGATCCTTCGAGGTGCCTTGCTGTCTGCAAAATATGGATTATCCAAGATAATCAGGTGCTCTGCGCCACGGGCTAGAGCAAACTCGCTAAACATGCGCGCGAGGTCAAGGCGTTGCTCACGGTCAAGGGCGAGGCTGTTGGTCTTAAACGAGTTCACGAGCAAGTCAACATTCCCACCAGGGAACGTATTGTCGGCAATGTTGCTTTCGTATTGCTCGCGACATGTCATCACGCAGGTTGTGATGCGCACACTTGCCGTTTTCGTGAGCTCAACAAATAACGGCAGCACCTGATACACATGCGAGTCGCCATACAACACAATGTGTCGTTCGGCATTTTTGTCACCCACTTCACAGAGCTCAAAAATGAAATCGCAGCCACTGAGCTCGGTTGAGGTGTACACATTTCCATACGTTTCGCGGGCCTGCAGTTTGGTTACATCGAGCACATAGAGCATTGATGCGGGAATTGCGAAAAGGGCAACTGCAGCAACGATCTTGCGGCGTGTGGTGCTGTTGCGAAGTGCCCGAAACGGCTGTTCGACAAATCGATACGAGAATGCCGCGACCACCATAAAGCCAGACACCATCGCCACAAGATGAACGGTGCGAGTCGGGGTGATGAGGTCGAGTGCAATCGAGACGCCAATCCAGTGCCACAAATAGATGGAGTACGAAGCGTTACCAATGGTTTGAAACACGGTGAGACCATAAAAACGTGGCGCTGAGAGCAACGAATTGGGAAGCGAGAAAATGAACAGCCCTGTAGCAAGTGCAGCCATTGCGCTGGCATCGATCTGAGAGCCATTGCCGTCAACTCGTGTGACCATGACGTAGGCCAAAATTGCAATCGCAATTACCGACATCGCCGTGCGCACGGCTTTGCCTAAATAGATGCGACCGCTCTCGTACCGAGACACCGCAATAGCAATGAGTAACCCAAGGAAAAACTCCCACGCACGGGTGAACGGTGAATAAAACAAAAACCCCGGACGAAAGCCAGGGTCGAACCAGCCGTATTGCTCTTTGCTCGCACCGATCATCAGCACAGCAGATGCAGCACCCAACACCGTGAAGGCAATGGCCCACAGCGCAATTCGCCGCTCGCCAACGTGTCGACGACCAAGCAAAGCAATCACCCCCAACACAATGGGTAGTGCAACATAAAACTGCTCTTCTACACCGAGCGACCACGTGTGCAGAAAGAATGTGAGATCGCCCGACTGCACGAAGTAGTCGAGCTTGCGGAACATGAAAAAGAAGTTTCCGTAGCTGAACAAGGCAGCACGCGCCTGCTGAATAAAGAAGTCCTGCGCTTTGGTAAACGGAACGAACCAATAGGCATACACCGAGGTGAGCACGATCATGAACGACAACGGCGGGAAGATACGGAAGAACCTGCGCTCAAAGAATCGGCGGATCGACACTTTTCCGGTGGCAGTTTGCTCCTTGATCATGGTGAGCCCAATGACAAAGCCCGACACCACAAAGAACATGTCGACACCGACAAACCCACCACTAAACGCGCCAATGCGAATGTGACTGAGAACGACGAGGGTTACCGCAACTGCGCGTAGAAACTGGATTTCAACACGAATGTGCTGCGGGGAATTCACTTCTTGATTGTAGTTGAGTTGCAATGAAGCACTTATGCAACACGCGGCTGTTGCATGTGCGTACTGTGATCAACTTCGTGCGTCGCAACATAGCCGTGGAGAGACAGAATTGACCACAACGCAGTGCGCACATGATCGGAATCGGGTGCAGAGAGTTGGTTGACAACCACAACACCTTCGATCATGTCGCCAAGGATGGCGACAAAGGGTCGATCACGCAGCGCAACAGCAACGACACCACCGCCCTCGCGGCGACGTACGGTGCGATTGACCCCGACAACTCGAGGTGGGCTGCGAAAACTAGGCGCAAGTAGCCCAAACCGCTGAACTTCGCTTGCAATCAGGCGCGCTACTGCGGCAAATTGCATGGTGGTCGATGCGGTCATGGCGACAGCATGACACACCCATGTGACAGAGTGACCATGTGTCTGAAGCGCCATTCAATGCCATGCAACAAGCAGTTCTTGATGCACTTGGCAAGGAACCCGACTGGGTGCCTATCCCCCGCGAGATCATCGACGACATTCGCCAGCAGCTTCATGATGGACTCACTGACATCGCATCTCGACTCACACCCGAAAATGCCTTGTGGGTAAGCAAGCACAAGCTCACCACGGTGCACGGATGTGAGGCCAATCACTTGGCTGGATTGCACGGATTCGAATGGACACTCGGCAACGTAAAGGGCACCGTGCTGCACAAAGCAGTCGAACTCGGACTCAACTGGCGTGGAGTCATTGTTCCTGCCGATGTAGTGGATGAGGCACTTGCACAACTTGCACATGATGAGCGCGAAAGCGCTGGCCCATTTATCGATAATCTTCCTGCTGGCGATCGTGCACAATTACGCAGTTCGGCAATCGATCTGTATACCAAGTTCGACGAATGCTTCCCTCCGCTTAAAGCAGCTTGGCGACCTGTGCTCGAAAGCTCTGCACGTTACGAAATGTTCGAGCAACGCATCAACCTCAGCACACGCGCCGACCTCACACTTGGAGCTGTTGGCTCAAAGGTCATCATCGACATCAAATCGGGTCGCGTGCAACCAAACCATCGTGAAGAGTTGCGTTTCTATGCTCTTGTCGAAGCCATGCGCACCGGAGCAGCACCGCGTCGGCTTGCTAGTTATTCTCTTGTAACCGCGCGCGCCGAAGTTGAAGATGTCACCGAAGGCGTTTTGCAGGCAGCAGTGCGCAAGACCGTTGACGGCATCCGCAAGATGGTCGAGATTCAACGTGATGGCCGCGAGCCACTGATTCGTCCCGGATTCTTTTGCTCGTGGTGCCCACTTCTCGAATCATGCACGGAGGGAACGCGCTTTATCGCTCGTCGCGATGACCCAGATGCAACTGACGACGACTAATCCTTACGCGTCATCCACCACTACATCGCTCATTAAGGCAAGCGGCACGCCCAGCCCAACACTTCCGCGAAACGTAGCGATCAATCGATTTTTTTGCACCGCTGGTTTCGGTGGGCTCAACACATCTGGACCAAGGTACGCAGCAACTGCGTTCACATCTGCAACGTTAAGCACAAAGCCCCATAGCGCAGCATCTCCTGCGGGCATGCTTGGTGCACTCACGATTTCCACAATGACGCTGCCGAGTCGATGAAACCCTTGGCGCATTCCATTTCCAGCATCACGAATGCGCTTTAGCTCAGACCCCGTTGCGTCATGCAACGCGCGTGAGGTTCGTTCCAAGTCGGGTGTGTTGACGACAACGTGATCAATAGACAATGCCTCGAGTGCAAACTCTTGCCGGTGTTGAGTTTCTGTCATCAATGCGTGTTCAACGACCGAAGTTGGGATTCCATCAATTGCAGAAATGATCGGATCACAATTGCTCAGTACCCACGCATGCAATCCTGGGGGCAAACGTTCATCAATACGCAAGGCAACATCACCAATGAGATAGATGCCTGATTCCGAAAAGGTGATCCCCACCTGTGCCCAGTTGGCACGAGAACCACCAATGACCAATTCACTCAGCCGTACCGCATCTGATGCAGGCACGCGGGCGTTATTGCTCAGCCACGCCCCATGTTTGGACGCTTACCGTGGTTGGCCTTTGAGCGACGCATCTTGGCCTTTTTCTTCTTGGTCTTCTTCGACATAGTCCCGCCATGCTAACGGCAGAAACCACAAATTCCGATGGCTATGCACGTCTCCATCGCGCACGCCCACCCGAGTATGGCTCGCCCGCTGCATTTGTTTTTGAGCAGATATACGTCGTGGGTGATGTCGCCCCGCTCTTTGTGAAATAGCCAATCGCGCCTACTGGCGAGCAATAGGAACCCGGAGTTATTTGTCCAGCCGGAGCGCTCGTCACGTTGGTCGTGGTAGCAGTGGCACTCGTTGGTGTTGGTGACAGCGAAGCCGGTGGAGTAACCGTTGCAATCGCGCCACCCGCAAAACTTGGCAGGTTTGGAATAGGGGCAATATCGAGCGAGGCACACGTTGATTGCAACAGATTTCTGATTCGACCGTATTCACTGGAGTCCATCGAGAGGTTCCAACGCACTTTCACGGCAACCCAATTGCCAATATACGTGCAGGTGTACGACTGCAATGGTGGCAGCCAGTTTGAGGGATCCTTATCGCTCTTTGACTGGTTCACCGAGTCCGTCACCGCAAGCAACGTGCGATTATCTGATGTGTCGTTAGCAAATGCGCGACGCTGTGCCGAACTCCATGACCACGCACCAGAATCCCATGCTTCCTTCAAGGCAACGACGTGATCAATATCAATGTCTGATGGGTTAGACCATCGGGCACCGTCGTAAGGTGAAATCCAATCACCTGCAATTACATCGCAGCTAATTGGGTCTACTTGCGGAAGCGAAATGCTGTCGCGCTTGAGTACCTGATCACGCGAATCGCATCCATCGCCGTCAACGTCACGCCAGTGTTCAAACAGCGATCGGTCGTAACCGCTCGAGAACTCATTTTCAACGCGCACCAATTGCAACAATGCAAGTGCACTTCCCACTACAACTGGTGTTCCACTCGTACTTGTCGTCGTACGTGGAATGGTGCTTGTCGGGCTTGTTGGAAATTTATTCGTTGCAGGAACTGAACTGGTGACAGCAGGTGCTGTTCGACATTGCCGGTTTAACACATTCTTTATCGCAGTGAATTCACGGATATCTACAGCAAGTCCCCATTTTGATTTGATGCGCACCCAGCCGTCAATATACGTACAAATGTCTTGAGTAGCCGCTGGACGCCAACGTGCGGGATCGGTTCCACCTCGCCGTGCTGCACTTGTTGCTCTAACAGCAGCCAATACAGCAGTATCCGCTACGTCGTTCATGAATCGTTTTCGCTTTACTGCATTCCACGACCACGCACCCGATTCCCACGCTTCTTTAATGGTTACAACGTTTGCGACACTTCGCACCGAATTCTTTTGCGTGCGCCATACCGCAAACAAGGCGGGCCTAAACCCGGCAGTTCGTTCGGGTGATATACGCATTGCCGTCAAGGTAGACAACGCATTATCGCCACTCGCAGCGACAACTATTTGCGGTGTTGCTGTTGTTGCAAGACCGATCGACATGACGAGTAATGCGCCGTTGAGAGAAACGCGCCACTTCACACTCGCACCCTATCTATTGCGTGGTTGGAACTACAGCGTAATTGCTGGTACATCCATTTCGATAAAAATGCACTCGCCAGGGCACACTTCTGCAGCCTTTACAACCTCGATCTGATGTCGAACTTCGACAACTGCAAGACTCCCCGAGCTACCTGGGTCGTTCAAAGGAAGCCCAGCTTCCGCAACGTACGCAATGCCATCTTCCAGTTGCACAAACACATCGGGACAATGATCAACGCACAAGCCGTCGCCTGTACATAAGTCTTGATCAATCCACACTCGCACGCTTGAACGCTAACGAATCAGCGCGGCAACTAAGAGAGCGAGCATCAACAAATTACGCACAATGTTGTTCCAGCCAATTGGCTTGGTTGAGCGAAAGCTCAAGCATGCACAGGGCGGTCGATCCCCTGCGAGTAAACGACTCAGCAACAACACGGTAAAACTCGATAGTGCCGCAATTGACGCCAGCAATGTGGCCGTTGAGGCAAGGCCCGCAATCAGCAGCGAGCCCAACACCAGCTCAATGTAGGGAACGGTAGGGATCGCAAAACCAGGAGCACCCAAACGCTGTGCCTGAGCTGGCCACAGATCTCGTGCGTTTAACTTACGAACACCTGCGAATATAAAAATCACACCAACCATTGCCGCCATCCACCAGTCAAGCGAAAACAGAGGCTCGTTCATCACATCTTAGCGACGCCCGACACACGGCCTTGATAAAACACCATCGCATCGGTTGTCGACTCACTGATTGCCAAGTGTTGTACTCGGCCTAAAACAAAGTGGTGATCGCCTGCAGGTGTTACCGACTCAACGGTGCAATCAATCGTCGCAAGTGCACCAGCAAGAACTGGGAAGCCACGTGGCGATGTAGTCCAATCAAGTCCATCAAAACGCGCCGACATTCCCCCTTCGGGTTCTTTGGCAAATCGCCAACACAGTTCGGCTTGTTCATCGGTGAGCACATTGACGCAAAACCCGTTGCCTTGTGCAATCTGTGCCCAACTACGCGAAGCAGTACCTACGAAAAATCCCACCAACGGTGGGTTGAGCGAGACCGAAACAAAACTTCCGATAGTGATGCCATGGGGGTGTTGCGCCGAGTCGATACCTGTTATTACAACAACACCAGTTGGAACATGCCCGAGCACTTGGCGAAACCTTGCGCTATCAAATGAGGCTTCCATCGACGCAATGTTACCCAACTATGGTTTGATCATGGCAGACAAGCACATCATCTCTACTCACGCTGTTCGCGCAAACGACATTGACTTCACCTATTTCGAATGTGGATCCGGACCACTTGCACTCTGTCTGCACGGATTCCCCGACTCTGCACATACGTGGCGTCATGTACTACCCGAGCTTGCAAACGCCGGATACCGCGCAGTGGCTCCGTTCATGCGGGGATACGCACCAACTTCTGTTGCAGCTAACGGTGCTTACCAAACAGCAGCACTTTCTACTGATGCAAACGCACTACACGACGTACTCGGTGCCGACTCGCGCGCCGTCATCATCGGCCACGACTGGGGTGCGCCTGCAGCGTACGGAGCAGCAATTCTTGAACCATCGCGATGGAAATCAGTGGTGGGAATGTCTGTTCCGCCATGGGGCGCGATGGGCAATGCGTTCGTCAACAACCTGAACCAAGTTCAGCGCAGTTGGTACATGTTCTTTTTTCAACATGGCCTTGCTGATTTTGTCGTTGGAGCAAATAACCACGCATTCATCGACATGTTGTGGGATCAATGGTCGCCTGGTTTTGCCGCCGATATTGACATCGCACATGCAAAGGAATGCCTTGCTCAACCCGAACATCTTGCTGCTGCACTTGGTTATTACCGCGCAACCCTTGGCTCAGGCTTCCGCGATCCCGCACTTGATTCTGCACAAGCAATGACTCAGTCAGAGAATCCCCCACAACCATTGCTCTACCTGCATGGAGAAAACGACGGATGCATTGGGCTGGATGTTGCTCACGATGCGACCACGCGAGCACCCGAACACGCACAGGTGAAGATCATTGCCAATGCAGGACACTTCATGCAACTAGAACAACCCGAAATTGTCAACGCTCACATCGTGACTTGGATTACGACGCACGCCTCATGAAGCGAGATACAACACACCATTCATGTCGACAATAAGTCGATCGGTAATCAGAGAGTCAACAATTTCAGATACTCGTTGTGGTTGTTCAATAACGCCCATCACGCTGGCAACATTGTTGCGTGATACACCACCCGCAATCAATGCTTTCATCAACTTGCCTCGAGCCTGACGGTTGGATCCTGCAAAACGCGCTTGCGGCTTACTCGCAGCACTCGATGCCGGTGCCGGATCAGAGCCACCGTGATTTCTCCACTTACACACATGTGCAACTGGGCATTGTGCACACTGTGGAGTTCGTGCGGTGCACCATGTCGCGCCAAAATCCATGACCACCTGGTTCCATTCCCACGACAAACCGCTCGGCACTAAGTGATCAGCAAGTTCTTGCGCATCGCGTTTGCGCAGCGGAGTGTTACTCAGTCGCGCAAGTACGCGCGAAACATTGGTGTCAACAATTCCAATCTCAACATGTTCGGCAAATGCCAACACCGCACGTGCGGTGTAGTCACCGATACCAGGTAACGCAAGCAACTCATCAAGTGATGCAGGCACTTGCGCATCATGATCGCGAACCATCAATTTTGCGGCTTCATGCAAATTTCTGCACCTGCGTGGATAGCCAAGCCCTTGCCAGATCGCTAATAGATCTGACAGTGGTGCAGCCGCACATGCGCCTGGGTCTGGATACTCGCCAATAAAGGCAACAAACTTTGGAACCACTCGATCAATTTGTGTTTGTTGCGACATCACTTCGCTTACTAACACGTGCCAGCGATTGCGCGTTGCTCGCCATGGAAAGTCTCGAAGTTGTGGCAATCCCCACTGCAACAGTGGGTCAACGATTGTTGTTAGCTGTTCCAGACGTCTTGTCCGTCGTACGGACGGGCACGCTTGGGCATGAACTCACGTTTCCAGACCATGACTCGGCGGCGGAAATAGCACACTTCTTTGCCATCTTGGTTAAAACCCTTGGTCTCTACAGTAACCACGCCACGATCATTCTTTGATTTAGATTCGGCAACTTCAAGAACACGCGTTTCGGCATGAATGGTGTCGCCATGAAACGTCGGGAACTTGTGTTGCAACGTTTCCACTTCGAGATTGGCAATCGCCGCACCACTGACATCGGGAACACTCATCCCTAACACCAGCGAATACACCAAGTTGCCCACCACAACATTGCGACCTTGCACACTCTGTGACGCGAACCAATCATTGGTGTGTAATGGATGATGGTTCATCGTGATCATGCAAAACAGATGATCATCAGCCTCGGTAATGGTCTTGCCCGGCCAATGGCGATACACATCGCCAACCTGAAAATCTTCTAGTGCTCTACCAAATGAACGCTCATGAACTGTCATAACCTCAAACTACTCCTCTTCGTCATCTCCAAGTAAATACTTGTTCTTCACCGGAGGCAGCGGGTATTGACCAGTGCGGTCACGCGGTGCATACTGCTCGAGAAACTCGTACTTGGTCGTTGGATGTTCTGTAGCCATTTTTGTAACTCTGCGAAGTGAGCGAAGTTTTTCATGTCGCTCAATGGCAAACGGGCCGACACGTAACGACAGATATGTGAACCCACCAGCGACAATGGGCAGCCAGTATTGAGCAATGCGATACGTCAACACACCAACGGTTGCAGTATTTGTTGACAATCCGAATCCGACAAGCGTTGGAATGTAAATACCTTCGACAATGCCAAGTCCGCCCGGCGTGATGGGAACCACCGACAAAATATTTGCCAGCCCAAACGCAACAATCAGCGCATCAGGTGCAACGTTGCCTCCAAATGCTCGAATGAATACCCACAGTGCGACCATGTCGAGCAACCAGTTGACGAGCGCCCAACCCAGTACTCGCACTAATAGTCGTGGCTCTGAAGCCAAACCTTGTAAGCGATTCCCTAAGTGTTCGAGTACTTCTGCAGCATGATTTTCGTCTAGACGAAGTTTGCGCGCACACCAGCGTAAAAAACGCTCAGCTCTTCCCTGCCCGTCGATCAGGCCAAAAATCAACGCTGCAGCGATCAACATCAAAATGATTCCGATGATTGCCGCGGTGCCGTACGCTGCGTTCACTCCGCGACCTGCCGAAACAATCAGACCAACCCATAAAATCAAGTTCAACATCACTGCCGAGCCAAGACCGGCGGTGGCAAGCGCAAACCCTGCGTCGGGGCCTGCAACGCCCGACAACGTCAACATGCGGTAGCCAAGTGCAGTGCTGGCCGCGCTACCGCCGGGCAAAATGTTGCCCAGCGACTTGGTACTCAATTGGATACGGAATAGGCGCATCACCGAAATCTCATTACCGTGTTCGGCCAATGCAGCCTTGGTGAGTAACGAGTAACTAAACAACGCCGCGAACTCCAAGCCAAGTCCAAGCACCAACAGCGACGGCCTGATCTGGGAGAGGTCGGCTATTGCTTGACGAAAGCCCGGGATCAGTGGGAGAACAAAAAAGTACAGAACAGCGCCAAACAACACCCACTTGGCAGTGGTGAAAAGCGATTTCAACCCACCGAGACCCAACATGCCCTAAATGGTAGGCGTCAGCGAGGGGCTGGGTTAGGCCATCTGCGCCATACGTAACTAGCGTTTGGCTTATGACGACCGCAACTTCATCTCCAACACCCGATCTCACGCGCGCTGCGGAAGTCACCGACCTTGCTCGACAAGTCGTCGGCAAGGGTATTCGCACGCTTTCAGCCACTGGTGGACCAGATGTTCATCAGGTGTTGGCATACGATCTCGCGCATAGCGCATCAGCGGTAGAGACTGCTCGCTCACTGATTGATTATGGCAATAAGGGAACCACCGAAGCACTGATCACGTGTGCGTTTGTTGCCGACATGTTGCACGAAGTGAGCACACGCTTGCTTGGACGCGAACACATGTGGGGTGTTGGCGAGCAACCGCTTGCATCGGCGTACGACTTTATGACCACATTCCGCGAGCCAGAGTTTCTTGCTTCGCTTGCCGCAACTCCTGGCCCACGTCACCTTGAAGACGAATTTGAAATGGTGCAGGACACGTTTCGCAGTTTTGCAACCAAAGTGATTGCCCCTCACGCCGAACACGTTCACCGACACAATCTTGATGTTCCCGAGGAAATCATCTCTGGTTTGGCCGAGCTCGGTGCATTCGGACTTTCCGTTCCTTCTGAATACGGTGGCTTCAGCGAAGGTGGCGATGGCGAGTACATGGCCAACTGCATTGCTACTGAAGAATTGTCACGCGCCTCGCTTGGTATCGGCGGTTCACTCATCACTCGCCCAGAAATTCTTACGCGAGCACTTGTTAACGGTGGCACCGAAGCTCAAAAGCAAGAATGGTTACCAAAACTTGCCTCTGCCGAAGTGATGGCTGCTGTTGCCGTTACCGAACCCGATTACGGAAGTGACGTCGCCAACCTCACCACCATGGCGGTGAAAGGCAAGAACGAAGAAGGCATCGACGGTTACATCATCAACGGCGTAAAGACATGGTGCACCTTTGCTGCTCGTGCAAACGTATTGATGCTGTTGGCACGAACCGATCCCGACCGCAGCAAAACTCACCGCGGGCTCAGCCTGTTTATCGTGCCAAAACCACTGGGTGAAGCACATGGCTTCATGTTTAAGCAACCAGGTGGCGGCAAGATGGAAGGCCGACCGATCGACACCATTGGCTATCGCGGAATGCACAGTTATGAAATCGCAATTGAGAATTGGTTTGTCCCTGCAGACCATTTGATCGGTGAAGAGTCTGGACTTGGTAAAGGTTTCTACTACCAGATGAGCGGTTTCGAAAACGGTCGATTGCAGACAGCTGCTCGCGCTGTCGGCGTGATGCAGGCTGCTTACGAATCAGCAGTTGAATACGCCAACAACCGAAAAGTATTTGGCCACAACATTGCCGAGTACCAACTGACTCAAGTCAAGTTGGGACGCATGGCCGTAATCACCCAGGCTTCACGCCAGTTTTCTTACACCGTTGCCAAGCTCATGGGCAAAGGCGAGGGCCAGATGGAAGCCAGCATGGTGAAGGCCTACGTATGCAAAGCAGCCGAGTGGGTATCACGCGAAGCAATGCAAATTCATGGTGGTTTTGGTTACGCCGAGGAATACTCGGTGAGCCGTCTCTTTGTTGACGCTCGCGTGTTGTCGATCTTTGAAGGCGCCGACGAAACCTTGTGCTTGAAAGTGATTGCTCGACGAATGGTCGAAGAATCAAACGCTAAATAAATTCAAGCAAATCATGTAGCGAAGTAATTCGCTCACAGTCGTAGCTTGCATGATCGTTGTATGGGTCGAGCAATATCGGATGAATTGATGCGTTACGCGCACCTTCAACATCGTTGACGTACGAATCGCCAACGTATGCAATTCGGTCGCGTGCGATGCCTTTACTTTCCATCAGGGCCAGCGCATCACGAAAGATTCCAGGATGTGGCTTGGCAGTTCCGATCACGTGCGAATCGGTCACGATCATCACAGGCACCCCCGCGCCTGTTCCCACCTGGCAAATGCACTGGTTCGCAAGCGTTGCTTCCACTTGGCCACTGGCGTTTGACACAATTCCGATCGGTAAACCATCGAGATGCATACGCCATAACGCTGCAGCGGATTCGAGAATTGGGTATCGCCATAGAAACGGCGAAAACATTTTGCGCAACTGTTCACTTGCAGCTACAGCGGCAGACCCTGTGATTCCAGCAGCCTCTACGTATGCGTCGCGATACGGATCCCAACTGAAACCATCAATCGTTTCCTTTGCGGTTTCGCGTGCAACATTGTCTAGACGCTCCATGCCCGCATAATGCGCACGCATTAAACGCTCAATTGAACCATCGCCGCCATGCGCGTGAACGATTGCGCCTAACGAAATGGGGTCAGGTAATAAAAAGATGCCACCGGCATCAAACAGAACTGCGTCGAAACGTTTAGTCACGCTTGTGGTGAACGCTTGCGACCTGCACGCTCGCCACGCGAGATGAACTTCAACGCCATCTTGCGACTGGCTTCGTCAATCATTTCGTTGCCGAACATGACTGCACCCTTGCCTTCACCCTCTGTTGCCTCTTTGTAGGCATCAAGAATGGACCAAGCCTTGTCGAACTGCTCTTGTGTTGGTGAGAACACATCGTTCAAGACGGTTACTTGGTCTGGGTGCAATGCCCACTTTCCGTCGTAGCCAAGAATGCGTGAGCGCATGCTGTATTCGCGCAATGCATCGCTGTCGCGTACATGCAAGAACGGACCGTCAATCACTTGGAGTCCATTTGCACGTCCTGCCATCAAGATCTTGTTGTACACGTAGTGAAAATGATCACCTGGGTATTCGTCGATCTTCACGCCACCTGTCAGCACTGGCATTTCCATGCTTGCAGCGAAGTCGGCTGGTCCAAAGATGATGGTTTCAAGTCGTGGGCTTGCTGCACAGATTTCTTCAACGTTGATGAGTCCGCGCGCAGTTTCGATTTGCGCTTCGATGCCGATATGACCGATTGGCAAACCAGCCGAGATTTCTACTTGGCGAAGCAACATGTCGGTAGCCACAATCTGGGCTGCCGACTCAACTTTTGGCAACATAATTTCGTCAAGGCGTTCACCCGCGTTGCCCACGACTTCAATGATGTCGAAGGCAGTCCACTTCGTGCTCCAGTCGTTGACTCGAACGCACAACACTTTGTCGCCCCAGTCATTGTCACGAATTGCTACTGCGATCTTGGTGCGCGATGCTTCCTTCTCTTTTGGTGCAACTGCATCTTCAAGGTCGAGAAACACCATGTCGGCAGGAATGCCGGGGCCCTTGCCCAGCATTTTCTCTGATGAACCAGGAATCGACAGACAAGAACGGCGTGGAAGATTGCGTGAGCGTGCTGACATGGTCTACAGGCTACATCGCACTGCGGACGAGCATCTCAGTCGTAGGACTGCATTCGGCAACAACTGGCATTGATGCATCAACGACTCCGCCCGGGCCGATGATGGGCCCAACGAGTGCTCGCGGCACAACATCAACTTCGGTTCGCCACGGAGCACTTACATCACTTGTACGCGCTTTCATCGCTTCCCACAATTCGCCAGGCAGACGTGTTCCCTTACGTGCAGTCACGTATGCGGGCTTCCCCGCAACGTAAGCAAGTGCTGCTACTGCATGCGACCCGGCTGACATCAACAATTCATCTGGGCCGCACCCCAGCGCATCTAGCACTACGACATCACAGCGTGTAACCGCGTGCGCAGCATGTTCCATCGACACCACCTCGGCCGCAACGTTCACACGCTCTAACGCGTTCACGGCGCTATCGGCCGATCCGAACGAATCAATAATCAACGCCGTACAGTCACCACGTTGCACCAGTGCTTCGAGTGCAGTTGGGCTCCACCCAACACATGCAACCGTTGACACCGATATCAATTCATCAATCAAGAAATCAGTCGTTTGGTCTCGATCAATTTCTTTTTGCAATTCGGCAAGCCGCTCGAATGGGTCGAGTGCAGAAAGTGTCTGTGCGCACAACCACCACAACGGAGCACATGTGGGGTGCCGCTCCACGATTCGGCGTGCGGTCAGCACCAGGCCGGCAGGTTCATGACTCAGCCCGTGCAGGGCTTGGGCGGTCTCGGTTACCAGCGCAACCGGGTCGGCCCCAGTGGCACGCGCCACATAGCGCAGGTGCTCAATCGGGTGCATTGATGAGACGCTAGTGCTCTAACTTGCTACCGTCTCATCCTGTGGCAAATGCACCTTCTCTCGATACTTCACTCAAGCCCCTCACGGGCGAGGCACGCCCTCTCCGTGAATGGTTGATGACCTTCCATCTCACCTCGATCGTCATTGATCCCTATACCAATGAGAGCGCCTGGATATTAAAGACTGCATCGCGCATCTTGCACCAGTTCGCTGGCGCAGCAACGCGAGTGAACTTCATTGTCACCGCACCCGAAGCGGATGCTAAAAAGTTTCTCGGGCCACTTGCAGAAGAGTTTTTAACATTTATCGATCCTGATCGCACGCTGGTCAAACAACTTGGCCTCACCGAACTGCCTGCGTTTGTGTTCATCCAGTCAGACGGAACCGTGCCACACAGCGCACAAGGCTGGAGTCCTGCTGCGTGGCGTGAAGTTGCTGAGTACATTGCCGACACCGTGAAGTGGTCTCGCCCACTGATTCCCGCAGCGGGCGATCCCGGCACCTTCAAAGGCACGCCGGCACTCGTGTAATGACAAAGCCAAACCCTGCACCATTTCAGTTTTCCGAGTTACTTCCACTTGGCCCAGACACCACCGAATATCGATTGATCAGCACTGAAGGTGTTTCCACTTTTGAAACTCCTGAAGGCACATTTCTTAAAGTTGATCCTGCAGCAATTGTCACTCTGACCGAGCATGCAATGCGCGACATTGCACACCTCTTGCGTCCTGGACACTTACAACAACTTGCCGACATCTTGACTGACCCCGAAGCAAGCGACAACGACCGCTTCGTTGCACTCGACTTGTTGAAGAACGCGAGCATTTCGGCTGGCGGCGTGTTGCCGATGTGCCAAGACACAGGCACCGCGATCGTTAAGGGTAAAAAGGGACAGTTCGTGTTTACGGGTGGCAACGACGAAGAAGCGATTTCACGCGGCGTGTACAACACCTACCTCACCAGCAACCTGCGCTACAGCCAACTTGCACCGCTGTCGATGTACGAAGAAGTAAACACCAACACCAACTTGCCGGCAGAAATCAAAATCTCTGCAGTTGATGGTGACGAATACAAGTTTTTGTTCATGGCTAAAGGCGGCGGTTCGGCCAACAAGAGTTACTTGTTCCAGGAAACCAAAGCGCTCCTCAATGAAAAATCGCTGCTTCCGTGGGCGTTTGACAAAATGAAAACTCTTGGCACTGCTGCATGCCCTCCGTATCACCTGGCAATTGTGATCGGTGGAACTTCTGCGGAATACGCAGTTGAAGTCGCCAAATTGGCGAGTGCTCGTTACCTCGATTCACTGCCCACAGCAGGCAGTGCGCTCGGCCATGCATTCCGTGATCTTGATCTTGAACGCAAGATGCTTGAACTCTCGCAACAAACCGGTATCGGTGCACAATTTGGCGGAAAATACTTCTGCCACGATGTGCGCGTCATCCGGCTCCCTCGTCACGGAGCTAGTTGCCCCGTTGCGATGGCGGTCAGTTGCAGTGCCGATCGTCAGGCACTCGGCAAAATCAACAAGCACGGAATCTTCCTCGAGCAACTCGAAACCGATCCAGCTCGCTTCCTGCCAGAAGTCACCGCAGATCAACTTGCTGCAGAAGTCGTGGCAATCGATCTCAACAAACCAATGTCTGAAATTCGAGACACGTTGTCGAAGTATCCCGTCAAAACTCGAGTGATGCTTACTGGACCAATGGTCGTTGCCCGCGACATCGCACACTCCAAAATCAAAGAGCGTCTCGACGCTGGTGACGGTCTTCCGCAATACATGAAAGATCATTGCGTGTATTACGCAGGCCCAGCAAAGACACCTGAAGGTTTTGCATCTGGGTCATTCGGGCCAACCACTGCTGGACGAATGGACAGTTACGTTGCCGACTTCCAGGCTGCAGGTGGAAGTTTCGTCATGCTTGCCAAGGGCAATCGTTCACGACAAGTTACCGATGCATGCAATACCTACGGCGGTTTTTACCTTGGATCTATCGGTGGCCCTGCTGCTCGACTCGCACAAGACTGCATCACCAAGGTCGAAGTGCTTGAGTATGCAGAACTCGGCATGGAAGCCGTATGGAAAATTGAAGTTCAAGATTTTCCTGCCTTCATCGTGGTTGATGACAAAGGCAACGATTTCTTTGATGCGATTAACGCCAACCCTGGCGTAAAAATCAACGTTCGCTAGTTGTGCACCTAACGCTTGAGTAGCGACTTCAGCATTTCACGAGTGTCGTGTTGCTCATCTGGAGTTGCACCGAACTCCACGCCACCGAAATCGGTAACGCCGACTTCCTGAAGCGCAGCCACCTTGTCAAATACTTCGCTTGCCGACCCGATGATGGCAACATCTGCAGGACCAGCAGCGCCTTCGTGATCAAGCATTGCCCGGTAGCTCGGTAATTGTCCGTACACCGCAAATACTTGGGCTGCTCGTGCTCGTGCGCTTTCAACATCTTTTGTTACACACACCGGCAGCGCAGCGATCACGCGAGGTTGAGGCTTACCGAGTTTCTCGGCGGCTTCGGTAATAGTTGGAACGGTCAAAGTGCGCAGGGTTTCTGGACCTGTACACCATGTCAGGGTTCCTTGTGTCATTGCTGCAGCAAGTCGCAACATCTGTGGCCCGAGCGCAGCAATTACCACGTCACAACTTTGCGGTTTGCCGATAGTCAGTTCGGCATGCGTTGTTAACGTCTCGCCAGCAAACGACACCTTCTGGTCATGAATCAATGGCATCAGGATTGACAAGTACTCCTTCATGTGACGCAGTGGCTTGTCAAAGGACAGGTTGAGCATTCCTTCAATCACCACTTGATGACTTAGACCGATACCCAAGCACAAACGACCACCGCTTGCCTGGTTCGCTGTCAGTGCCTGCTGCGCCAACATCATCGGGTGGCGCGGGTAGGTAGGGATCACACTGGTTCCCAATTCAATTCGCGGCACCTGATGCCCAACTACCGACAATGTGCTGAGCGCATCAAGACCAAAGATTTGTGATTGCCAGTATGAAGCAAACCCATCACGTTCTGCGGCAGCAGCCTCAGCGAGTACGCCGTCAACAGTGCTGTCGTTGTTTGAGCCGAATATTCCTATGTTCATACGGTTGGTCATGGAACAACCGTAGTTGCCCCGCCATCCTCAACTGCATCTGTAGTCATCGTTTCATCAGCAACCGTTGTTGGCATTGCATCAAGCACTTTTGAGTCGTCTCTAAAGACGGGCCTCAAACACTGCCCATTCGTTCGATCTCGCGAAAATTCAAGTGAACGCGCAACCGCTGTTGCCAGTACCGCTCGCCCGTCTGCAGTGAGGTGAACGCCATCTCTACCAATCAAACCATTGCTGTTCGCAACTGCAGCCCAATCAAGCACCGTGACATTTCCGTACTCTCCTGCAAGTCGTTTGATAACTTCATTGACTTCTAATTGCTTTGGTCGAAATTCCGCAGTGGTCAACACCACAAATGGGTTTTGGGATAACACATCAAACATTTCGCGGAGTTTTTCTTCGTATCTCACGATATTTCCATCAAAATTCGTTCCTAAAAACACCACCGCAGTGTCCCAACCCTCTTCCCATCTGCGACCCAACACGCGTGATCCAAAATCTACAAATTCACCCGCCTGTGCTTCAACTGCAACCTGCCAACCAAGCTTTGTCAACGTGTCGCACATTTCATTGCCATAGCGCGAAGATGTTGATGCGAAAATTGAGTCACCAATCATCAACACACGATTACCCTGAATCTGTGGGCCAATCATTTTCCCAATGAGTTCGGGGAATGTCACATCAACGCCGTCGGGCAACGTAACCAAGGTATTGAAATCGCCACCAGGAATTCGGCCAACGCCACTGAGATACGTGCCACTATTGACAACAAATCGATAGGCACCCCACGAAATTATGGCGGCAAGCGACACAGCAATTGTGCCTGAAATCAGACTACTTCGTTTCATTTATTGTTTGTTTTGCTCTCGGAGTTCGTAGCGAATCGATTTCAATAGGTCATTGGTCATCTCTTCGGCTTTCACATCACGAAATCGCCCATAAGCCTTGATAACAAAAAACATTACGGTGCCGACCATCAAGAAATTGAGAATCGCAGCAAACAGGCTGCCAAGAATCCCTTGATTGTCCTTTCCATCGCCTGCGACGGCATCAATCACTGTTGTAAACGTGACACCCATAACGAACGCAACGGCCACATCAACCACTCTTCCGTGATTAATAAACGCCTTGGATTCATACACAATGCCACGTGTCTTTGGGGGGATTGGCATACCAATCAGAGTAGTTGCCGAACCAATTTCTATGCGGGGTTCTCGCCTGTTTCTAAATCACTAAATCGGTCTATTTTGCGCAGTGACGGGAAACCGATCCACCACACTCCAACTATGGCAATCGTGGCCACGCCTCCACCGATCACTGTTGCTGGTGTGCCAAAGGCTTGCGAAGCAACACCAGATTCAAATGCTCCCAGTTCATTAGTTGCCCCAATAAATACATTTTCTACTGCCGAAACTCGACCGCGTTTTTCATCAGGCGTGACAAGCGGAACTATCGACCCGCGAATGAACACGCTCACCATGTCGGCTGCACTGAGTACTACAACCGCAATGAACGCAACGGTGTAATTAGACGTGTCCCCCAACACAATGGTCGCTAAGCCAAATACTCCGACCGCGATCAATAACGATCGCCCAACGTTTCTGCGGAGTGGACGCATCGCCAAGAACACCGCCATCGATGCTGCACCTATTCCTCCTGCCGCACGCAACCAACCATATGCAACATCTCCAACACCCAGTTGTTCTTCGGCGATTACCGGAAGCAATGCAACTGCACCACCAAACAACACCGCAAACAGGTCTAACGAAATCACGGCCAACAAAATTGGGGTTCGTCGAACAAAGTGCAGACCTTCCATTGCCGAGCGCACTGTCACCTTTGCGTTTGGGTCGCGCGGCGGAGGTTCGCGCAAAAACTGCACTCGCAAGATCCCAATGATTCCGATGAGTGTGAGAATTGCCGTTGTTGCATACGGCATCCACGGATCAACGCTGTACAGCAATCCGGAGGCGGCCGGCCCAATAATCATCGCTGATGTCCATACCGCAGAACTCATCGCGATAATTGGGGGCAATCCACCATCTGGGGCAACCATGGGATACATCGAGCGCACTGCTGGCGAAAGAAATGCTCGACACGAGCCAAAAACAATGCCAATCACAAAAAATGGCCACACCGCAGGGTTCTCGACTCCTTTAATAGACAGCGAATACCCAACCAATGCCACGGCACACATCAATTCCCCAGTAAGTGCAATAGCCGCAACGTGTTTACGGTTGAATCTGTCGGCAACGCTTCCGCTGACAAATACCAGTAATGCGATAGGTGCAAACTCCGCCAATCCAAGCCAGCCGATATCAATTGCTCTGCCCGTGATATCGAAAATGTGTTTACCGAGCGTGGCGGCCTGAAGCATGACACCGACATAGAAGGCGAAGCTCGATGTGAGCATGCGGCGCACCGATGAAGACTTCAACACGTCTCGCGCAGTAAGTTGAAGAACGGCTTCGGGGTTAGTCACAGGATGTAAACCCTAATCAATCGGGGGTAATCACAATGACATCGCTGGCACACGACACGCAGTGGATAGATGCCATCGGACAGGCAGAGCTTGTGGGTTCGGGTCAGGTCACCCCGCTCGAGTTACTAGATGCAGCGATCGAACGCGCAGAACAACTGAACCCCGCAATCAATGCACTTACGTTCACATGGTTCGAACAAGCACGAGACATGGCACGCAACCAGCACGCAAATGCTTCAATGCCACTACGCGGTGTTCCGTTCATCCTCAAAGATCTGCATGCCGCAATGAATGGCTTTCCGCTCTCCAACGGCAACAAAGCGCTCAAGGCTGCAGCAGCAAACTCCAACTACTCGGCAGAGATTGTTCAGCGATTCATCAATGCAGGTCTACTCATTTTTGGTCGTGGTAATTCACCCGAGTTTGGCAGTTTGCCAACCACCGAACCCGAAGCATGGGGCCCAACGCGTAATCCATGGGACCTCACGCGGATGGCTGGTGGATCGAGTGGCGGTAGTGCTGCAGCGGTTGCTGCCGGAATTGTTCCAGCGGCTCATGCAACAGATGGTGGCGGCTCAGTGCGCATTCCTGCTGCGTGCTGCGGATTAGTCGGATTGAAAGTGAGCCAAGGTCGCATCACTGCTGCACCGAATCGAGATGAAACAAATCTTGGAGTTGAGCTGGTTGTCAGCAGAACGGTTCGCGATACCGCAATCATGCTCGACATTGCACAAGGCCCATCCGTTGGCGACCGTGTCATTGCACCGCCACCTCTGCGCCCATACGTGCAAGAAGTTGGAGCACCAACCGGAATTCTCAAGATTGGTTTCCTCGATCACCGACCAACACCAGGCTCCATTGATCCTGAATGCGCAGAAGGTGTTCACCGTGTTGTCAGCGTGCTGCAACAACTTGGCCACACTGTTGAAGAATCGTGGCCAACTGCGCTCGCAGACCAATCGTTTGCACCAAAGTTCACTTCAATATGGAGTACCAATATGTCGGTAGCCCGCGAGAGCACAGCCGAAATGCTGGGCCGCGATGTGACAGCGGACGATTTCGAACTTGTCAACTGGACAATGGCCGAATATTCAAAAAGTGCTTCGGCAACCGACTATGCCAACGCAATATTGTCAACGTCACATTTCCGTCGCGCAGTGCAACAATGGTGGGCAGATGGATGGGACATCTTGGTTACACCAACTACAGGTCGCATTCCTCTACCGATTGGATCATTTGACAACGATCCACGGGATCCGATGAAACCAATGAAAGTCGCTGCAGATTTTGTGCCGTTCACTCCCGCATTTAATACCAGCGGTCAACCAGCAATCAGCCTGCCATTGCATTCAACTGCAACGGGTTTGCCTGTTGGCATTCAACTAGTCGCTGCGTATGGTCGCGAAGATCTGCTCATCCGCCTTGCATCCCAACTAGAGGAGGCGATGCCATGGGCACATCGCTACCCCGCTGCTAGCCAACTGAAATAGCGACGAGAGTATTTCGCAACACGTTTTCTTAAGCGATTTGCAGCCCCAACGGGATTCGAACCCGTGCCGCTACCTTGAGAGGGTAGTGTCCTAGGCCACTAGACGATGGGGCCAAGTAGCGAGATAAGGCTACCGATTGTCTTTCTCAATTGTCTCTAGTGTTAAGCCCGTGAAAGCAGTTCTCACCATGGGAAACGGCGGGTTTGAGCAACTCGTCTATTGCGATGTTCCTATGCCCGAACTCGGCGCAGGCGAAGTGCTCGTCAAGGTCTTGGCTGCCGGCGTCAACAACACCGAGATCAATACACGCATCGGCTGGTATTCAGGCGGCGGTTGGCATATCCCTACCCCATTCCCGTTTATCCAAGGCACCGATTGCTGCGGGGTGGTCACTCAGGTTGCAGACACAAGCGATGCTCACTTGCTTGAACAGCGCGTGCTCATTCGCTCATGCATGCGGCCACATGGTTTTGACAACATGGTCAACATTTGGATGGGATCTGATTTCAACGGTGCATTTGCACAGTATGTAAAAGTTCCAGCCAACGAAGTCTTTCCCATCAACTCCTCATGGACCGATGCTGAACTTGGATCGATTCCGTGCAGCTACGGCTCTGCAGAGAACATGGTGCAACGTGCTCGCGTGCAAGCGGGTGATCACGTGCTGGTTGCGGGGGCATCTGGTGGCGTGGGTTCTGCTGTTGTGCAACTGGCAAAAATTCGTGGGGCTCGTGTTACCGCAATTGCAGGTGCAGCAAAGATTGATCACATTCGTGCACTGGGCGCCGACCATGTTGTTGACCGCGAGTGCGACTTGGTGAACGAGTTGGGTGAAGAGTCCGTTGATGTTGTGATTGACAACGTTGGCGGACCTCACTTTTCCGGCGAACTTGTCACCTTGAAGCGAGGCGGGCGATACGCATCATCGGGTGCAATTGGTGGACCAATGGTCAATCTTGATCTTCGAACCATGTATCTCAAAGATGTCACCTTGATTGGCTGCACTGCTTGGGATGAGCCCGTGTTCCCCAGCCTCATTTCCTACATCGAGACCAATGCATTGCGACCACTCGTGGCAAAGACATTTGCACTGAGTGAAATTGTTGCTGCGCAACAGGAGTTCTTAGAAAAGAACCATGTGGGCAAGTTTGTGCTGATTCCGCAACACGACGACTAAATCAATTGTTGGGGAGCAAGGAATCGAACCCTGAATAACAGAACCAGAATCTGCTGTGTTGCCAGTTACACCACTCCCCAGAGTGATGACGCAAGGTTATCGGCTTCCCCAAATCCGTCGCAATACAAAATCGCTAATTGGTGAGTGAATCCAGTCGCTCAAAACCCAATACGTACGCCACCGACACGCCCAGACCTTCGTTGATCATGCGCCGTAGTTCTGTATTTCCTCTCACCGTCGAACTCGGGGTCGGAGACACATACGCAACGAGCCCAAGATCTTGCGCAATCAAACGCGAGCGCAACGCGTGATACGGATCGGTCACGATCAGCACTGACTCCAGGTTCCGTGACTTCATGATTTCGGCAACACCGCGCAGTGACTGCAACGATGTTGACCCAAGGTCTTCCATCGCAATCAGGGTTTCGTCAACACCACCTGCAATCAAATAATCGGCAGAAGCACGGGCCTCGGTGAAACGGTCGCCCGGCTGATTGCCACCAGTTGTGATCACGAGTTGTGTCACCCCCGTGCCCCACAACGCCAGCACGTGGTCTAGCCGCGCTTGCAACTGCGGAGATGGTCGCCCGTCATACTGTGCCACTCCCATGACCACGATCGCATCAACACTGCGCGCTTGATCCGAGCGCCCCACCACCCACACTTGTGCGATATTGGCAACCACATACAACACTGCACCACACATCAGGGCTACAAATGTGCGGCCTTTGTTCACGAAATATTCCTATGCGGTTGCACGCACAAGTGCTGCACGTATTCGACGCAACGACTCTTGTCGCCCAAGCAACTCGATCGGTTCGAACAGCGGCGGACCAACAGGGCGTCCCGTGATTGCAATTCGTAGTGGGCCTTGCAGCTTTCCAAGCTTCACATCATGACGTGCACCAACTTCTTCTACTGCTGCCTTAATGCTTTCTACGTTCCAGTCAATGCGCTCAAACGCTTCAGCAATTTCGGTCAGCGTTGGTTGTGCAAAGTCGGACGAAAATGACTTGGTAAATGCAGCTTCGTCAATTGGTGGCTCTTCCAAAAACAAAAAGTCAACCATCGCAACCACTTCAGCCATCACTACAACACGCGTTTGCACGAGCGATGCCATTGCAGCAAAGAGTTCAGGCTTATATTGCTCTGCCGGCCACGTTGCGGCAGCACTTGTCAATACCTCGTTTGCCGCAGCAATAAATCGCTCGGGTGTCATTAGGCGAATGTATTCGCCGTTGAATGCTTGCAACTTTTTGATATCAAAAAATGCTGGTGAATGATTGACGTCTTCAAGTCGAAACTCATCTTGAATTTGCTGCAGCGGAACGATTTCGGTATCACCACTTGGCGCCCAACCCAGCGTCATCAAATAGTTGATCATTGCTTCTGGCAAGATGCCTTCTTCGCGATATTGCTCGACAGCAACTTTGTCACGTCGCTTCGACAACTTCTTGCGCTGCTCGTTTACCAATACGGGAACGTGTGCCCAGACTGGCGGCTGATGGCCTAGTGCCTCCCACAACATTTGCTGTTTTGGTGTGTTGGGCAAATGTTCTTCGGCGCGCACAACATGAGTGATGTTCATGGTGATGTCATCCACCACGTTGGCAATCAAGAACACAGGTGTTCCGTTACTTCGCAACAACACGAAGTCTTCGATTGTCGTGTTGTCAAACTCCACTGCCCCGCGCACCGTGTCGTGCACGATGGTTTTTCCCTCGGGTACACGGAAGCGCAATACATGACCCAGTCCTGGGCCAAGTTTTCGGTCTCGCGAAAAGCCGTCGTAACCGTTTAATCCTGCGGCTTTCGCACGCTCCTGAATTTGCTCAGACGTCTGATCGCAGTAATAGGCATTGCCCGATTCAAAAAGTTTGTGCGCTGCTGCAACATGTTCTGCTGCATAGGTGGACTGGAAATACGGCCCCTCAAAATGTGAATCCTTGCTATCAATGCCGATCCATGCAAGTGCATCAATGATTCCTTGCGTCCACTGCGGTTCATTTCGTGATTCATCGGTGTCTTCAATACGCAATACGAATGTTCCGTTGTTTTTGAGTGCAAGCAACCAGTTGTACAACGCGGTACGGGCACCACCTACGTGGAAATAGCCAGTTGGTGAAGGTGCAAATCGATAACGCGGTGATGTTGACATGTGATTTCAGGCTATCTGAGCAAAGCACCGACCCTCAATGAACACTATGTTGAAGGCATGACGATCGGAACTCAAGTTAATGTCTACGGCAATCCAATAGAAACATGTTGCACTTCGCCACTCACTGGCTGGTATCGCACGGGATGCTGCGAAACAGGCGGCGACGATACGGGAGTGCACACCGTGTGTGCGGTCATGACTGATGAGTTCCTTGCGTTCTCAAAGTCACGCGGCAACGATCTGTCTACCCCAATGCTTCAGTACGGGTTCGCAGGTTTGAAAGCGGGAGATCACTGGTGCCTATGTGCATCTCGGTGGCAGGAGGCCTTTGAAGCCGGAATGGCTCCACAAGTCAATCTTGCAGCAACCCACATTCACACGCTCGAGTTCGTCAATCTTTCTGACCTAGAAAAATTTGCGCTGTAGTTAAATGAAGTCCATCGGCCGATGCGCGCTGGTGGGCAATTGCACCGTGATTGCATCTTGCGGCGCAACTATTCCACTTGCTACCACTACTCCAAGCACTCCCACTGGTCTGCGGAATTCGCCTGCTTCATTCTTTTCACGAACAGCATCGAGTAACCCATCCTGAAAACCATTGAGCTGTTTGCACGGAGTTCTGATTCCCGTCAGCTCGATTGCTGCACCACTTGCAAATACTAAACGTGTGCCGTGTGGCAACGACGTGAGGTGTACACCACTTGTCGTGATGTTTTCCCCCATTGATCCGCGTTCAACATTGAAGCCCTCGCGTCGCAACTCTTCAATCAGTTCTATGGCGATGAGATGCACTTGACGCAAGTTGGGCTTATCGGCACGCTTCACTTTCAGGTATGAATGCTTGACCGTTGCCCCAGCATGGGCATCGCCCTTCACTCCCTCGCCAGCAACAAGCTCAATAACTCCTTGTGCTTGCTTGGTGAACGTGTGCTGCGGCGACAGATGTACGCCAATAACTGTGGTTGGCAAGTACTACGCCCCTGTCAGTGCACGCCAAGAAACCGGAGTGCTGGCGGTCAATTGATCAATCGTGAGTTGATATGTGGTTTCTGGAACCAATCCAACGATCTCGCGTACTTCGTAATACGAATGTGCTGCGTCGCCCACGCCAACAAATAGTTCCTTGCGTCGAGCCAACAAATCGGCAGGCACATCGTCAATCAACCATCCCCACATCGTTAGCGCAAACGTCAAGTCATGCATCACGGGTGCACGTCCGTACATCGATGCGCGGCGAAGTGCGATGCCAATTGAGCCGCGGATTGCATCGTCAACCGACTCGCCTGGTTGAACTTTGATCTTGTTACGCGCAACTCGAGCAAGCGTCAGGATGTAACCCTGGTCTGGGCCTTGGAAACCAAGGCCAGCACCGCGTGGTTGCTTGCCATCAATTTCGCCAGGGCGACCGGGCTGCCATGAATCGGGAACATGTTGAGGAGACTCATATGTTCGAGGCAACTCGGTTGCACTTACTGGGGCAAATTTTGGAGCAGCCATACGTTGACGAGCCTACTTGGAATGCAACAGCCCGTAGACCAACGACTCTTCAAGTGCTCGCCACGATGCTTCGATGATGTTTGACGACACACCGATTGTTGTCCATGTGCGCTCGCCGTCCGATGCATCAAGCAACACTCTGGTTGTGGCACCTGTTGCCGAACCAGAATCAAGAATGCGCACCTTAAAGTCGGTGAGGTGAACACGTGACAGCTGCGGAAACTTCTCGAGTAACGCTGAACGCAATGCCGTATCGATTGCATTTACAGGGCCATTGCCTTCGGCAACACGCACTTCACGATGATCACCGATCCACACCTTCACCGTTGCTTCAGTGGTAAATGATCCAGCAGTCGACTCATCCGTAATCACACGCATCGACTCGACACTGAAGAAGTTTTGTTGCCAACCGGTTGCACGACGCATCAGCAATTCAAGCGAAGCATCTGCTGCTTCAAAGTGGTATCCCTCGTGCTCAAGGCGCTTGAGATCATCAATTACTTGGTTGACCGCTGGGCCGTCCATCGTGAGGCCAAGTTCCTCAGCTTTCATCGTGATCGTTGCGCGACCTGCCATTTCACTGACCAAAAAGCGGGTTCCGTTGCCAACTAATTCGGGTGCGATGTGCTCGTAGGCATCCTTTGCACGCGAGATTGCAGACACATGCAAACCAGCCTTGTGTGCAAAAGCCGATGCACCAACATATGGCGCCTGCGGATTAAGAGGACGGTTCAGCACTTCGGCTACGAAATTGCTCACCGCAGTGAGACGCTCCAAACGTGCTTCTGGCAAGCAATCAAATCCCATCTTTAACTGCAAGTTTGGAATCACAGTGGTCAGGTTGGTGTTTCCCGTTCGCTCACCAAGACCATTCAATGTTCCTTGTACGTGACGAGCACCGCTTTGTACTGCAGCAAGCGAGTTGGCAACTGCGCAACCCGTGTCATCATGGCAATGAATTCCGATGGTTGCATCGGTTCCGATATGTCGTTGCACTTCGCTTACGATGCGCATGACATCGTGGGGCAACGATCCACCATTGGTGTCGCACAACACCAGATGAGTTGCGCCGCCCATGATCGCTGCTTCCAACACGCGAAGTGAGAACTCTTGATTTGACGCAAAGCCGTCAAAGAAATGTTCCATGTCAACCAACACGCGACGATCATGTGATGTCAGATACTTAACCGAATCAGACACCATTGCAATTCCTTCGGCAAGAGTTGTCTGTAGAGCATGTTCAACGTGATAGTCCCATGCTTTAGCCACAATGCATACAGCGCCCGTTTGCGCGTCGATCAAGTTGCGCAGCGTCGCATCATCATCTACTTTGCCCATCGGACGACGTGTCGATCCAAAGGCGACCAACTCTGAGGTTGTGAGCGACAACTCTTTCTTGGCGCGCGCAAAGAACTCGATGTCCTTCGGGTTTGCGCCAGGCCATCCGCCTTCAATGAAATGCACGCCCAAATAATCAAGTTGTTCGGCAATACGTAACTTGTCTTCAACACTGGCCGAAACGCCTTCCACCTGCATGCCGTCGCGCAATGTGGTGTCAAACACTTCTACGAGTTGTTGCTGTGTCATCTATGGCTCTTCTCTGCTGTCGGGTTTTGGGGATGAAAAAAGCCGCCCGGTTGGGCGGCTTGGGCGTACGTCGGATGACGCACGCCTAACGAATAATGATGATCGCAGTGCTGGCGTTGAGTGCTCCGTACTGATTCACATCTCTAGTCTGACGCAAGATTGTGCGTTCGCCAACCCCTGCCCCAAAAACCTGTGGGGATACCTGTGGATAAACCCCTGCGGACGAGACTCCGAATGTGGAAACAGGTGTGGACAACCCTGGGGGAAACCCCCTCTCAGTCACCCTGGTGTAATCCCACGAGTGTTATTTCGCGTATTCGAGCCAGCTTGTGTAACGCGGGTCTTGCCCACGCACAGCCTTGGCATACGTGCTGGCGATTGCCCGCGTCATTGGGCCAGGGCACGGAATTGGTCGGTCATCAACCGAACTCACCGAGCCAACTTCTGCAGCGGTGCCGCAGGCAAAGATTTCATCGGCAATGTAGAGATCGCTGCGTGCAATGTTGTCGACGCGCACTTCGTAGCCAAGATCTTGGGCAATGCGAGTGACACTGTTTTGTGTGATGCCTTCAAGAGCGCCAGCTGATGTTGGCGGAGTCAAAATGATTCCGTTACGAACCACAAACAAGTTCTCGCCGGTGCACTCTGCAACCAAACCATTCGGTGCAAGCATGATTGCTTCGTCATAGCCAGCATTCAGCGCTTCAACTTTGGCCAACGACGAGTTCACATAGTTGCCAACTGTTTTTGCCGCAGGTGGCATGGTGTTGTGATCGTGGCGTGTCCATGAAGAGATCTTCATGCGTACACCCTTTTCTACGGCATCATCGCCAAGGTATGCACCCCATGGCCAACAGGCAATCGCCACATCGGTTTTGCATGGTGTGGTGTTGAGTCCCATTTCGCCATAGCCGTAGTACGCAATCGGACGCACGTAACACGCAGACAATCCTGTTGATGCAACGGTGTCCTTTACGCCTTGAACTAGTTCTTCAAGTGTGTACGGCATTGGCATTGCCAAAATCTTTGCCGAGTTTATGAACCGCTGCATGTGCTCGGTAAGGCGGAACACTGCTGGACCTTTGTCGGTCTCGTAAGCACGAATTCCTTCAAACACTCCGGTGCCGTAATGCAACGTGTGAGTCAACACATGCACTTGTGCTTTATCCCAATCGACAAGCGTTCCGTTCATCCAAATTTTTGGTGTGGTGGTAATTGGCATTACGTCCCCTTAATCTTCAAATGTTGATAAAACTTAGCGTTACTTGCCTGCCACGCGGGCTGCAATTTCGTCGCCTACTTGCGAGGTGGTACCGGCGCTTGGTTGCTCACAGGCTGCACGCAACTTGGCTGCCCCAGCGTTTTCTCCCAAGAACTCCAGCATGTGTGCTGCCGACAAAATGGCCGCAACGGGGTTCGCCTTGCCGGTACCCACAATGTCGGGCGCCGAGCCGTGAACTGGTTCGAACATTGAAGGACCAGTGCGCTTGGGGTTGAGGTTTGCCGATGATGCAACACCAATTCCACCACTCACCGCACCTCCGAGGTCGGTCAAAATATCGCCGAACAAGTTGTCGGTAACAATGACGTCATAGCGCTGTGGGTCTTGCACAAAATAAATGCACGCAGCATCAACATGGTTGTACGCAGTGCCCACTTGTGGAAACTCTTCAGCAACGTTGTTAAACGTGCGTTGCCACAAATCGCCGGCAAACGTAAGCACGTTGGTTTTATGTACGAGCGTGAGATGTTTACGCTCACGTTGTGCCGCAAGCTCGAATGCATAACGCACACACCGCTCTACGCCATGTGCAGTGTTGACACTGCCCTGAGTTGCAACTTCGAACGGCGTTCCCTTGCGCAACACACCGCCTTCACCAACATATGGGCCTTCGGTGTTTTCACGAATGACAACAAAATCGTGCGACTGCGTGTGGCCAGGTGCAACACCCTCAAATGGTCGTTGGTTGATGTACAAATCAAGTTCGAAGCGCATCTTCAACAACAGTCCGCGCTCGATCACGCCCGGTGGCACAGCAGGTGTACCAACAGCACCAAGCAAGATCGCGTCAAAGCCGCGCAGTTCGGCAAGCGTGGCGTCCGACAACACTTCGCCATCGCGCAGGTAACGCGCACCGCCTAAATCAAATTCGGTGGTCTGGAGGCTGACTCCAGCGGCCTTCACTACTTTCAATGCCTCAGTGATGACTTCAGGGCCAATTCCGTCTCCGCCGATAACTGCAATGCGATGTGCTGATGATGAAGTTGCTGACATGGTGATGCTCCATCGTAGGGCGCAATTTGCGCAGATAGCCTTGAGCCGTATGGCTAAGCACCAACTTTCCAAGTCCGCTTTTGACCGCCTGAAGGCCGAATTTGACGACCTCACCACCCGCGGACGCATTGATGTTGCCTACAAAATTGAGCGTGCCCGCGAACTGGGCGACCTCAAGGAAAATGGCGACTATCACGCAGCCAAAGATGAGCAGGGTCATATGGAAGGCCGAATCCGCCAGATCGAATCCATCCTGGATGACGTCGAAGTGGTCTCCGCCCCTGCCGACGGTGTCGTTGGTCTTGGTTCAATTGTCGCCATTGTGTACGAAGGCGACCCAGACAGCGCTGCCGAGTCGTACCTCATTGGACATGTCGAAGAAAAGCCCGACAACGATGAAGTCAGCGTGATGAGCCCTTCATCGCCACTTGGTTCTGCATTGCTTGGCGCAAAAGCAGGTGACGTGGTTACCTACGAAGCACCAAACGCAAAACTCAAAGTCACCGTGTTGTCAGCCAAAGCACAGAAGTAATCAGGAGAACATGGCCCTTCCCCCAGGTCGCCTCATTGACATTCCCGATCGCGGACAAACCTTTATCCGCGAAGTGCAAGGCCCAGCGAATGCTCCGACACTCATCTTGCTTCATGGTTGGACAGCAACTGCCGATCTCAATTGGTTTACGTGCTTTGAAGAGTTAGGCAAACACTTCAACGTTGTTGCGCTAGATCAGCGAGGCCACGGACAAGGTATTCGCTCACGCAGATCGTTTCGTTTGTCTGACTGTGCCGACGATGTTGCAGCATTGGCCGATGCACTCGGTGTCAATGCGTTCATTCCTGTTGGCTACTCAATGGGCGGAACGATTGCGCAACTTGTATGGCAACGACACAGCGACCGCGTAGATGGATTGGTGCTGTGTAGCACTGCACCGGTATTTGCAAAATCTCGCGAAGAACGTGTTGGGTTCATGGGCATTACCGGCTTAGCCACCATTGCACGACTCGCACCGAAACAAACCGTCGATTGGTTTACCGAACAAATTTACCTGCAACGCAAAACTGAAGGCATGGACTCGTGGGCCATTGAGCAAATGGCTGGGCATGATTGGCGACAAATCCTTGAAGCTGGAAAAGAAATCGGAAGCTTCAATTCGTTGCAGTGGTTGCCCGGAGTCGATGTTCCAACATCTGTCGTGATCACTACACAAGATCAAGTTGTGCCTCCCGAACGTCAGCAACGATTGCTTGATCTGCTCCAAGATGTTGATGTGCATCTAGTTGATGGCGGTCATAACGCAATTTACGCAGAGCAAAGGACATACGTGCCCAAATTGATCGCCGCCTGCATCAGTGTGCAGGAGCGCGCACTGCAGAGTTAGTCAACGATGGTTTCGAGATCGAGACCAATATCGAGCACTTTGGCCGAATGAGTCAGTGCCCCAACCGAAATGTAATCAACGCCCGTGGCCGCAACGCTTTGTGCGTTGTCAAGAGTGAGTCCGCCACTGGCTTCAAGAATGACGGGGTGGCCCGTACGTTCTACATGATTTTGCGCAACTGCCACTGCCTCACGCAATACATCAGGCGACATGTTGTCGAGCAACACCAAATCTGCACCAGCTGTCAATGCGGTGCGCAACTGATCAACCGAATCAACTTCAATTTCCAGCACAATGTTTGGCGCCGCAGAGCGCACGGCAGCAAATGCTTGTGCAACTCCTCCCGCAGCAACAATATGGTTGTCTTTTACCAATGCTGCATCCGAAAGCGACATGCGGTGATTCACTCCGCCACCGCAACGCACAGCATATTTTTCTAACGTGCGCAGACCTGGAGTGGTTTTGCGAGTATCGCGAACCTTGGCTTGTGTCGAGGCAATTGCATCAACCCATTGGCTCGTTGCTGTAGCCACACCCGATAGGTGCCCAAGCAGATTGAGCGCAGTTCGCTCTGCAGTGAGCAACCCACGAGTTGGGCCCTCGACTGTGGCAATTCGAGTTCCAGGAGTCACGCGCTGCCCATCTGCCACCAAAACTTCACATGTCACGTGCAGTGCGCCACACACCATCTCAAACACCGCGCCAGCAATCGCGATACCCGCAACACAGCCAATCTGGCGAGTCGCAAGCACTCCTCTACTGCGTTGCTCTGGCGGAACAGTCGAGTTGGTGGTGACATCAGGACCATGATGCAAATCTTCGTCTAGTGCAACAGCAATAATTCGCCGCACGTCGTCGACAAGCAAGCCCGATGCAACAATTCTCTGCGCTGATGTGTCGGAAAGCTGATGATGCAACATCGTTATGCCTCTGCTGGAATTCCGCGAATCGTCACAGAATCGCTTGTAAGTGCTACTTCTAAATGACAGACCCAGTCTGCACGTTGTTCGGTGAAATCGGTTCGTCGATGGCAACCTCGACTCTCTGTTCGAGCCAATGCACTCGCAGCTACCGCTGTTGCCACTGTCAAAATATTTGTCGCTTCAAAATTACGACGAGTTGGTGCAACATCTGCGCCAACTTTTTCGGCAACAGCAGACAACGCGTCAATCGTCAACTGTAAACTTTCTGGCCTACGTAACACACCAATATGTTTGCTCATCGCGACTCGCACGTCACTGCGCAATGAGTCATGAAGCAAACCAGTCACACCTATTGGTTGCGCATCATCTGGTTTGACTCGCTCGGGTAACTTCCATGCCAAGTTGCGACCTACTCGAGTACCCACAACCAAACTCTCTGTTAATGAGTTAGATGCCAATCGGTTTGCGCCATGCACACCGGTGTATGCAACTTCACCAACAGCAAATAGTCCGTCTACTTCGGTCAGGCCATCAAGATTCGAGTCAATTCCGCCGCAGGTGTAATGCGCTGCAGGAGCAACTGGGATTCGTTGAGTCAATGGATCAATCCCTGCTGCACGGCACGCTTTTGTAATAAACGGAAACCGCTCTGCGAAATTATCGATCTTGGTTGCATCCAAATACACATGATCATCAACTCCTGCAGGTGCTTGTGCCATTCGTGCACTAATTGCAGAAGCCACAACATCGCGAGGCGCAAGATCTTCTTGTGGGTGAACGCCAACCATGACTCGTTCGCCCGCTGCATCAAACAGCACCGCACCTTCACCGCGCACTGCTTCGCTGATCAACATTTGTTGTTGGCTCGAATCGGCGGGATGCCACAACACGGTTGGATGAAACTGCACAAACTCAAGATCGCGTAATGTCAGTCCCGCACGCAAGGCAAGCGCATGTCCATCGCCGGTTACCGCGGGAGGATTCGAGGTGCTGGCAAACACTTGCCCGTATCCGCCCGTTGCAATTACAACTGCAGGCGCTGTGACCAAACCAACGCTTTCCACATTGCCGTATTCGTCCAGTTTGGCAATTCGCACGCCCGCAATCTGCCGCCGACCTCTGTTTGATTTTCCAAACACCAAATCAAGCGCAAACGCGTGGTCCATCACTTCAACACCCGCGTTGATTGCATTCATATCCAACGTTCGTTGTACTTCAGCACCCGACTGATCCCCGCCCGCATGCACAATTCGTGAACGCGAATGGCCACCTTCACGAGTCAACGCACGCAACCCATCACTGCCAGGATCAAACGCTGCACCAAGCAGTTCGAGATATTGAATTGCCGTTGGGGCATCGCGCACAAGCGAGGTAACTGCAGCTTCATCGCACAGTCCTGCGCCTGCATCAAGAGTGTCTCGCACGTGTTCACCAAATGTGTCGGCAGGGTCGAGCACGGCGGCCAAGCCACCTTGCGCCCATGCGGTGCTGCCTGCATCCAGGGTGTCTTTGGTGACGATCAGTACGTCGCGCACTGGTCGCGCGGCGAGCGCTGCAGCGAGCCCAGCAGCACCAGAACCCAACACCACTACGTCAACTTCGCGTGTCCACGAAACCTCGGGGGCATGCAGTTGTGTGGGCAAGTTCACGGCTACCTGTTGTACGCGCGAACGTGTCGGCACCGTGACTATTCCTTTGTTCGCGACGGTGTACCAATTGCAATCATGCGCTCAACCGATGCACGTGCACGATCAGCGATGTCGCGTGGTACATCAACGACATCGTTGCCTTCACGCAGCGAACGAAGCAGTTTTTCAGGTGTGATCATCTTCATGTACTTGCACACAGCTGCCCTGTTGACTGGCTCAAAAATCACCAGCGGATTTGCTTTGCGCAACTGATGCAACATGCCGGTCTCGGTTGCAACGAGCACCTTCTTGGCATGCGTGTTTTGCGCAGCGGTGATCATTCCAGAAGTGGAAAGAATGTGTGTGCGCTCTGCGGGCACAACACCTGTTGAAGCCAAATACATTGCCGAAGTTGCACAGCCGCATTCGGGGTGAATGAACAATTCTGCTTCTGGTTCTGCAGCGATCATGTTTTTCAAATCTTGACCATTGATTCCAGCATGCACGTGACACTCGCCCATCCAAATATGCATGTTGGTACGACCGGTTTCGCGTTGTGCGTGTGCACCCAGAAATTGATCTGGGCAGAACAAAATTTCTTGATCAGCAGGAATTGATTGCACCACATCAACCGCGTTTGACGACGTGCAGCAAATATCGGTTTCGGCTTTTACCTCTGCCGTGGTGTTGACATAACTCACCACCGCTGCTCTGGGATGTTCGGCTTTCCATGCACGCAGCTGTTCGGCGTTAATCGTGTCGGCCAACGAACATCCGGCTGCAGCATCGGGGATGATCACGGTCTTGTTGTAACTCAGAATCTTTGCCGTCTCGGCCATAAAGTGCACGCCGCAAAAAATGATCGTGCTTGCATCTACCTGAGCAGCAATGCGCGACAATGCAAGTGAGTCACCAACATGATGCGCAATTTCTTGAATCTCTGGAACCTGATAGTTGTGCGCCAAGATCACCGCATCGCGTTCCTTGGCTAGCGCACGCACTTCGTCAGCCCAGGCGGACTTCACTCCATAATCAACACCGTGTGCGATGTGCGAACTCACATCTTCAAGTTATCGGCTAGTCCTGCAAAGCCGAATCTTGCCCTGCTTGAGCCACGTTAATTGGGCTATCAAACCACATGTTGGTGACTGCATCAGCCAAGCTTCCACGAGCAGCGCCAGCATCGGTTACAACCTCGTTTGGGGTGTCGGCAAATCGCAGCACCGAGCCCACTCCGCAATCACCCACCACCACGACTAGTCGCACTCTGCGCCGTTCGGGGTGTTGGCTTGGTGGCACCGACGTTTCATTATCGTCGTCGTCTTCATCGCGAATTGGTGCCGCCCACCCACAGGTCAACACGACGGCAGCGTCAAACATGCGAAAAATTGCGCTCGTTTGTGCTTCTAACAATTCATACACGTCACCATGTTCGGCAAGAAACGTGATTCGCAACGCACCATCTTCATTTCGTGCTGCCCCATCTTCATCAACGATGCTGATGCCATACAGGCGGGCTCGCGAAAGGTCGAAACCATCAAGAGATATATGCAAGCTGTGTTCGACACAGGTTGCGAGCGTGACTGGACTAAGTGTGTGTTGTGTCATGCCCCGATGTGTGGCTTACGCCCCATAAACGGACACTGAATTGAGCCATTTACGGCAAATTGCGGTTGAATGGAGGAATGGCCAATTCCGCAGGCAAGCCCCTCACACTTCCGCAAAAAGTATGGGACCGCCATGTGGTGCAAAGCGCACCCGGCGAACCCGATCTGCTCTACATCGACCTTCATCTGGTGCACGAAGTAACCAGCCCACAGGCATTTGATGGCCTACGTATTAATGGACGCACCGTGCGCCGCCCCGATCTCACTGTGGCCACCGAAGACCACAACGTTCCTACCGAGAACATTCACTTACCAATTGCCGATGAAATTTCGTCGAAGCAGATTGAGGTATTGCGTGCAAACGCAAAAGAGTTTGGCGTCACGTTGTATCCAATGGGTCATGCAAAGCAAGGCATTGTGCATGTCATCGGACCAGAACAAGGTCGCACGCTTCCCGGCATGACCATTGTGTGCGGCGATAGCCACACTGCAACTCACGGAGCATTCGGCGCACTTGCATTTGGCATTGGCACGAGCGAAGTCGAACATGTTCTTGCAACGCAAACACTTCCCCAGTCACGACCAAAGTGGATGAGTGTCACCGTTGATGGAACACTTGCACCGGGTGTCACGGCTAAAGACATCATCCTCGCAGTCATTGCAAAAATCGGAACCGGCGGTGGCATCGGCCATGTCATCGAGTACCGCGGTTCGGCAATTCGCGCGCTGTCAATGGAAGGTCGCATGACCATTTGCAACATGTCGATCGAGGCTGGTGCACGCGCTGGCCTTGTTGCTCCTGACGATGTCACCTTCGAATACTTGAAGGGCCGCGAACATGCACCAACAGGCGCAGAGTGGGACGCAGCAGTTGCCGATTGGAAAACTTTGCACACCGATGACGGTGCGGTTTGGGACACAGAAGTGGTGATCGATGGATCAGCACTCACACCGTTTGTGACATGGGGAACCAACCCAGCACAAGGAATTGGTATCGACGGAAAGATTCCCAACCCAGCCGACTATGCAGATGCAACGGCACGTAACACCGTTGAACGCGCACTTGAGTACATGGGCCTTACTGCAGGAACCGCAATCCGCGACGTTGCAGTCGACACTGTATTTATTGGTTCATGCACCAACAGTCGCATTGAAGACTTGCGTGCAGCAGCACATGTTGTGAAGGGCCGCAAGGTTTCGGTGAAGCGCGCAATGGTCGTTCCAGGAAGCCATCAAGTGAAAAAGCAAGCAGAAGCAGAAGGACTCGACAAGATCTTCATTGCTGCAGGTATGGATTGGCGTGAACCAGGCTGCTCAATGTGTTTGGCCATGAACCCCGACAAACTTGCACAAGGCGAACGTGCTGCAAGCACCAGTAACCGCAACTTCGAAGGTCGCCAAGGCCGCGGTGGTCGCACCCATCTCGTTTCGCCAGAAGTCGCTGCTGCAACCGCAGTTGTTGGCCGCTTCGCTACCCCAAAGGACTTGGCATGAAAGCTGTCAGCATTATCACTGGTCGTGGCGTTCCATTGAAGCGCTCCGACGTTGACACCGATCAGATCATTCCTGCTGAATGGCTGAAGCGTGTTGAACGCACGGGGTTCGAAAAGGGTTTGTTCTCTACGTGGCGTGATGATCGCAACTTCGTATTGAACGACGAGCGCTATGCAGGTGCATCAGTGCTTGTTGCCGGACCAAGTTTTGGAGTTGGTTCGTCACGTGAGCACGCGGTGTGGGCAATTCAGCAGGGCGGATTCGACGCGGTGATCGCACCAAGTTTCTCCGACATTTTCCGCAACAACTGCACCAAGAACGGTCTCGTTCCGGTGGTGCTTTCTGAGCCAACCGTCAATCGCATTTGGGAAGTCATCGAAGCAGATGCTTCTGCCGAGATCACCATCGACATGCAGCGACTCACGGTTGAAATTCCGAGTGCGGGAATTACCGAGAAGTTCGACATGGATGCCTCCACCCAAGATCGCTTCATCCGCGGTCTTGACGACGTGGGCATCACGATGGCAAAAGGCGATGCCATCTCGACATTCGAAACATCACGCCCCGCCTGGCTCAACCAGCGCTAGTTACGCAGTAAGAAACGTAAACAAGTCGCGGAGTCGCGCATCGTTTGAGAACACTTCGATGGGAGCTTGCGGCTCTAGGCGTAATCCGCGTTGAATAATGCGGCAGGTGGTGTGCTGGTTGTATTCGGCAAGCGTTACCGCCCAACCGTCTCGACCAGCACGCGCGGTGCGTCCCGAACGATGCAAGTACGTTTTCACATCTAGTGGTGGTACGTAATGAATAACGACTGCCACGTCATCAATGTCAATTCCGCGTGCGGCCACATCGGTTGCCACCAAGATCTTTAGCTCATTCTTTTCAAACTTGCTCAATGCTTTTTCGCGCGCATTTTGCGGCATGTCACCATGAAGGGCTGATGCGTTTGCGCCGAGCTTTTGCAGTGCTTCTGCCACTTTGTCGCATACACGTTTGGTATCGCAGAACACCACGGTCTGACCATGTGCTGCAGCAATGTTGGCAATGACGCGATCTTTGTCCATGTGATGAATCGCCAAGAACAAATGGCGCATCGTTCCCACCGTGTCGGTTGGCGAGTCAATGGACACTTCTTTAGGGTTCTTCATGTATCGCTTAACTAGGTTGCCCACTTGCCCATCGAGCGTGGCCGAGAACAACATCGTTTGATGCTCGCCGGTGACGTGACGCATGATCCATTCCACTTGCGGCATGAATCCTTCATCCGCCATGCGATCTGCTTCATCGATGGCAACAACTTGAATTGCGCTGAGATCACATTCATGTGACTTCATGAGGTCGATCAGACGCAATGGTGTGGCAACGATGATTTCGACACCACGCTCGATATCCACTACTTGCTTGTGGCGATCTGCGCCGCCGTACACGGCAAGCACACGAATGCCGCACTCCTTGCCAATTGGTCCAAGCACCTCAGAGACTTGCAACGCGAGCTCGCGAGTTGGCACCAGCACGAGTCCGTGGGGCTTTCCCGAGGCAGCAGGTGAAGAAATTTTCGACATCATCGGCACACCAAATGCCAGCGTCTTTCCCGAACCCGTGCGTGCACGACCACACACATCGTGACCAGCAAGCGCCACAGGAATTGCCTCGGTCTGGATGGCAAATGGGCCAGCGAATCCCGCAGCAGCAAGTCCTGCGTCGATGTTGGCTGGCACTCCTAGGTCGGCGAATCCCGTTGGTGTGGTCACCGTGGTAGCCGGTGTGGAGTCATGTGGAGGCGTCGTCACGAGTGCTGTCACGCTACCAACCAACTCCGATCACGGAAGAGATAGTCAGAAATAGTGTGCAGAGCCGTCAAAAACTTATACAGTCACATTTCTGTATTTAACGACCCTAAGGAGGTGCTCATGCCAATCGACAATTTCAAGTCCGAGGAATCATTCCTGGAGAATCGCCACACCAGTATCGAGCCAACCTTCACGGGTCGCAAAGGAATTGCATACGACTGGCAGCAGTTGCTCCTTCCTTCAGAGACGGTGTTTGAAGCAACGCTGCAAACATTGTTGAGCGCAATCGATGCAGGCGACCAGATGTCGCCAACTGCGTCGAAGTGAACGCACCAGCTTCCGCAACATTTCAACACCCAAAACGCACCTTGGTGCTTGGCTGTGGATCTGTTGCGCAATGCGCGATTCCATTGATGATTCGCGACCTTAAGTTCGATCCAAAAACCATCAATATCGTCGACTTCCGCGACAATCGACATCGCGTTGCCGACGTGCTGGCAAAGGGTGTTGGTTACGAACAAGACCGTGTTACTCGCGACAATCTCGATTCGTTTCTCAGTGCACGCGTCGGTAACGGCGACATTCTGCTCGACCTTGCGTGGAACATTGATGGCCCAACCATTATCGAATGGTGCCGTGACCATGGAGTTCGCTACCTCAATACTTCAGTGGAGTTGTGGGATCCGTATCAAGACATGCAGACCACCACCCCTCAAGACCGCACGTTGTATGTACGTCACCAAGAGTTGCGCAAGATGCTTGAGCGCTGGGGTTCAAATAAAGGCCCATCGGCAGTGGTCGAACACGGTGCAAACCCAGGCATGGTGAGCCACTTAGTGAAACAGGCGCTTGTCGACATCACCACGGCATTACTGAAAGATGGCAAGGCAGGAAGTCGGGCTGCAGGTTTGCAGGCCGCACTCGAAGCCGAGCAGTTCAATGTGCTCGCACAACTCACCGGCACAAAAGTCATTCACATTGCCGAACGTGACACTCAAATCACCAACAAGCCAAAAGAAGTGAACGAGTTTTGCAACACATGGTCGGTGGAGGGTTTCTACGAAGAAGGCATTGCACCTGCCGAACTTGGCTGGGGCACGCACGAAAAGTGGATGCCAAAGAATGCGCACGAACATCACGACGATGGCCCACGCAATCAAATCTGCATCGCACAACCAGGAATGGAAACGTGGGTGCGTAGTTGGGTTCCAAGTGGACAAAACCTTGGCATGGTGATTCGCCACGGCGAGTCGTACACCATGTGCAAACACCTCACGGTAAAAAACCCTGATGGCACCGATGCATACCGCCCAACCGTGCACTACGCCTATCACCCTGCCGATGTCGCAATCGACAGCGTGCTCGAGTTGCGCATGCGTAACTGGAAGATGCAAGACCGTGAGCGCATTTTGAACAACGAAATCATCAGCGGTCGCGACGAACTCGGCGTGTTGCTCATGGGTCACGACTACAAGTCGTGGTGGACAGGTTCGTTGCTCGACATCGATGAAGCTCGCAGCATTTTGCCGGGGCAAAGCGCCACCACGTTGCAAGTAGGTGGATCGGTAGTGGCCGCCGTTCGTTGGTTGCTCACCTACCCGACGGCAGGTGTATGCGTGCCTGACGATTTGCCCTGGCGCGAACTGTTGGCCTGGACTCGCCCGTACATCGGAGAGATCCATTCGGCCGCAGCCGACTGGACGCCGTTGTCCGAGCGCTTCGACCCATTCCCAGGGTTTGGCAACGACGACAGCCTGTTAGACCATTCGGACCCGTGGCAGTTTGCGAACTTCCTCAGTCCTACGCCTCGCTAAATACACCGCTAGGCTTTAGTCATCATGCAGTCGCAAGTATTGGACCTTCTACTTACATAACGGCGCCAGCCTCATATTCGCTGTCGCCGAAACCCTCTGAACCGAAAGGTCAGGGGGTTTTTTCATTACCGAGAAAGAAACCCAACATGGCCCCACAGCCCGTAACTCCAAAAAAGATGCACTTCGAAAAGTACACACCGTTCATTCCGGTAGTACTGAAGGACCGCACCTGGCCGAACAACGTCACCACCAAGGCACCGTTGTGGTGCTCGGTTGATCTTCGTGACGGCAACCAAGCGTTGATCGACCCAATGGATCCCGAGCGCAAACTGCGCATGTTTAACACGCTTGTCAAAATGGGCTTCAAAGAAATTGAAGTGGGTTTCCCATCGGCATCACAGCCCGACTTTGACTTCGTTCGTTTGTTGATCGAGCAAGACCTCATTCCTGATGACGTCACCATTCAAGTGTTGGTCCAGTGTCGTGAAGATTTACTGAAGCGTACCTATGAGTGTTTGAAAGGCGCAAAGCGCGCCATTGTGCACTTCTACAACTCCACTAATCCGTTACAGCGACGCGTGGTGTTTGGCCTTGACAAGCAGGGTGTCATCGACATTGCTGTGAAGGCCGCAACGTTGTGCAAAGACTTAGAACATCTGCTTCCTGGAACCGACGTTCGCTACGAGTACTCGCCCGAGAGCTTCACACTGACCGAGCCAGAGTTTGCAATCGAAATCTGCGAGGCAGTTATGACTGTGATTAAACCGACCAGCACACAGAAACTGATCTTGAATTTGCCGGCAACCGTCGAGTGCTACACGCCAAACGTGTACGGCGATGTCATTGAGTGGTTCATTCGTACCATTGCCAAGCGCGACACCGTGACCATTTCGTTGCACCCTCACAACGATCGAGGTTGCGCAGTTGCTGCAGCCGAGTTTGGCGTAATGGCAGGAGCTGATCGTGTTGAAGGAACGTTGTTTGGTAACGGCGAGCGCACCGGCAATGTCGACCTGATCACATTGGCAATGAACCTGTTCGTCAATGGCGTTGATCCCGAACTCGATATCACCGACATTGATGCACTGCGTCGCGACGCCGAGTATTGCAATCGTTTGCCTGTTCCCGAACGCCAGCCATACGTTGGCGACTTGGTGTACACCGCATTTTCAGGTAGCCACCAAGATGCCATCAAAAAAGGCTTCGAAGCGCTTTCCGAAAACTACGACCAATGGGGTGTTCCCTATTTGCCACTCGACCCAAAGCATGTTGGCCGCAACTACGAGTCGGTGGTTCGCGTCAACAGCCAGTCGGGCAAGGGTGGCGTTGCCTACATCATGAAGGCAGAACACGGTTTTGATTTGCCTCGACGTTTGCAAATTGAGTTCTCGCAAACCATCCAACACATCACCGAAGATTCGGGTACCGAGATCAGCCCCATGATGCTGTGGGATGCATTTAAGCACGAATATCTCACCGAGTTCCCTGCATACAACCTTGTGAGTCACGAACTGAAGAGCGAATCACTCACAGGACACACCGAGATTTCGGCTCACATCGACATCAATGGAACCCGTCAGACATTTATCGGTAAAGGCAACGGACCAATCGATGCCTTTGTCCATGCCATTCGCGGACAGTTCAACAGCACCCTCGATGTAAAGGACTACACCGAGCACGCATTAGGCCAAGGCTCTCAGGCCACAGCAGTTGCTTATGTCGAAACAGGTGACGACAGCGGACACAACCGCTGGGGCGTAGGTGTTGACCCAAACACCATCACGGCATCGCTGCGTGCCGTACTCAGCGCATTCGAACGCCACGAAGCCTCTCGCAAACGTAAATAGCCCTTCAACTACTGTTGAGCTATGCGCGTATCTGTTGACTTTGACCTGTGTGCATCAACGGGTGGTTGCGTACATCAGGCTCCAACAGTGTTTGAAATTCGTGACGATGGATTTTTGTATGTACTGCAAGCCGAACCAGACGAAAGTCTTCGCGCACAAGTAACCGCCGCAGAAGAGCTCTGCCCTACTGGCGCGATTTCGATCACCGACTAACTCGTTCATGTCGTTTTATTCCAAACTCGATGCCGCGTGGGCAACATCACAATCTGCTTTATGTGTTGGCCTCGATCCCGACATCAGCAAACTTCCCCAACACTTACACAGCGATCCACTCGGAATTAAAAAGTTTTGCATCGACATCGTTGATGCCACCGCAGATGTGGTGTGCGCTTTCAAACCACAGATTGCCTACTTTGCAGCAGTAGGCGCAGAGTCGCAGTTGCAGGCAGTGTGCGACCACATTCGCACGCAGTACCCGCACATCGTCCTGATCCTCGATGCCAAGCGTGGCGACATCGGTGATACCGCAGCGTTGTATGCCAAAGAAGCATTTTCCCGATATCAAGCAGACGCAGTCACTGTCAACCCATACCTAGGCACCGACTCGCTGATGCCGTTTCTGACAGCGTCCGACAAAGGGACCATCGTGTTATGCCGCACGTCAAATGCTGGCAGTAGCGAATTTCAAACTCGCATCGTTAACGGAACATCGTTGTACAAACACGTTGCCATCGCTGCGGCATCAAAGTGGCGCGACATTGGCGACACTGCTCTTGTCATGGGTGCAACATTTCCTAAAGAACTCGCCGAGGTTCGCTCCATTGTCGGCAATATGCCACTGCTCGTTCCTGGGATTGGTGCCCAAGGTGGAGACATCAACTCGGTTGTTCGCGCTGGTCGCGATGAAGCAGGCACTGGGCTTGTGATCAATTCGTCGCGTGCAGTGTTGTATGCAAGTAATGATCTCGACTTCGCCCAAGCAAGTCGACGTGTCGCAGTTGCCACACGAGATGAAATTCGCGCCGCAAACAACTAGCCTGCTCCACGTGCCAAATCCTTTTTTATCCCCCGAATGGATTGCTGAAGCTCGAGTTATTCGCGCAAAGTACGAAGACCGCGCACCAAAGATTCCTGTTTCTATCCGCATGAATCAGGTGGTGAAAAACGTCCCATTTGGTGATGGCATCATCAATAGCCACATCGACACATCATCAGGCGAACTCGTGATGGATTTAGGTCACCTCGACTCCCCCGACCTCACGGTCACCACCGACTATGCGACGGCCCGCGCCATCTTCCTCGAACAAGATCCACAAGCCGGCATGCAGGCATTCCTCTCGGGCAAAGTGAAGGTCGAAGGCGACATGACAAAAATGATGCAGATGCAAATTGCCATGCCAAAAGATGACTTAGCAGTTCAAGTCGCGGCCGAAATCATGGCCATTACTTCAAGCCTCTAACGCGAACTTGACCGCACCAGGCTGCCAGTAAGTACGGCTGTAGCAGCACACACCGCCCCAACCACAAGGGCGTACGAATAGCTGGTTACTTTGCCGCTGCTTTCCGTTATGTCATGCACGGCAATCATCAACGCGCCACCCAACACTGCACCCATTTGCGACATCAGTTGTTGCATTGCACTTGCAACGCCCATATCGCTCTCTTTCACCGATGCCGCCAACAACGATGTCAACGACGGCGCAGCAATGCCCATACCAAAACCGGTGAGCGACAAACCCAACACCACAAGCCAGTCGCTATTGGGCGATTTGACCATGATCAATGCCACCATGGCGAGCAAAATCATGAACGCACCAAGCATTCCGGTTTTTCGTTCACCTAACCGACCCACAAAATATCCCGCAAACGGAGCAATTAATGAAAATGTCAATGGTCGGGAAATAATCAACCACCCAACGCGTGAAGGCGTATAGCCAAGTCCGTTTTCCAGCATTTGTGGAACCAACAAGAAACTGCCCATGTACGACATATTCATCAGCCCTTGTGTCACAACAGGAAATGCGACGTTTCGAGTCTTCAACCATTTCACAGGCATCAACGGATCTGATGCATGCAACTCCACTCGATAAAAGACCAATAGCGCAACAATGCCTGCAGTTCCTGCGCCAAGTGTGGACACACTTGTCCAACCCCATGAATTACCACGGTTAATTGCAAGCAAAATCAATACCGCACCCATACCAAGTGTCACCGAACCCTTGACATCAAACCGAACATTGTCACGCCGATCAGTTTCGGGAAGTAATCGAAATGAAAACATTGCACCCAACAAACTCAACGGAGCTTGAATAAAAAATATGACTCTCCACCCGAATGCTTCTACCAATGGTGCACCAGCAACAACGCCAATCACCGGCGCTCCTGCAGTTACAAAACTCCAGTAACCCAACGGCCGCACACGTTCATGCGCTTTAAACATGCGGTTGATGTATGCCATTGCTGCCGGACCAGTAGCCGATCCAGCTGCTGCACTCAGTGTGCGAAATGTAATTAGCGAAATATCGTTCCACGCAAATGCGCTAATCAGGGAAAATAGTGCTGCTCCAACCAAGCCATACACAAACACGCGCTTGTGGCCCCATAAGTCGCCGGCCTTACCAAACGCTGGCCCAACTACCCCAAACGCAAGTAACGGCCCAGTGATCGTCCAACTCATCATGCTCACTGTGCTGCCGAGATCGTCAGCAACTGTCTTCAGCGATACCACGAGCAATGTGATCGTGAAACTGACCGTAAACACACTGGCCAACAAAATCCCCAACGTGGCTTTACGGTGTGTGAGTCGAGCCCGTGTTTTGATGCGGTGCTTCATCAACTCCGACCACGGGATTACCGAGATTTCGTCAACGCCACCAGAGTCAATGACTCCTGCTTCTTCGTCAGCAGATTGCGGAAGGATTTCCTTTGTCATCAGAAACTACGGAAACACAAGATCTACTGTGGCCCCGCGAGCAACCATGGTTCGGTTTTTAACCGACTTCCCTGCAATTACTGCTTGCTTCAATTTTTCAGACTGGTTTCCTGTGATTGCGCCAACCACAAAACCTGCCTCTTCAAGCCGCGTTTTTACGGTGTCGAGACGATTGCCAACGACATAGGGCAACTCGACTAGGTCTGGTCCGAGTGATATTGAATATGCGATTTCTGTACCACGAACCACTTGTTCACCAGGAATAGGCGACTGAGCACCAATTAAACCTCTGTCGGCGCCGTTGCTTTTCGCTGCAGGGGTTTCGAGCAACACCAATTGCAAATCTGCAACAAGCTGCTGTGCGTCTTCAAGTTTGAGTCCAACAAGTGTCGGAACCGCTCGAAGCGCCGGTCCAACCGAAACCAACACATCAACCGCCGTTCCGCGCAGTAATTGATCACCAGGATTCAGACCCGGTTGCTCGGGAACGCTCCATCCCATCGCCACACCTGCTGGAATTTCTTCACTGTTTGTATCGCGCGCGGTAACGACAAGACCCAGTGCTGTTAATTGATCTACTGCTGATTGCGCATCTGCTCCGGTGATATCGGGCAGGGTTGCAAAGTTTGGACCTTCCGAAACAACGATGGTGAGCGTGTTTCCTTCTTGAAGATCAGTTCCTTCACTTGGTTCAGTGCGAATTACCGAGCCTGCAGGAATGTCATCGTTGCGTTCTGTCACGACGACAACAGTCCACCCATTAGGCGCAATCACGTTGCGCGCTTCGCCTTCAATCACTCCCGCAAGTGGTGGAACCGTGTGCGTAGGTTTAACAACAAATCGGAAACCAATCACGCCTGCAACAAGTAATGCAATTACTGCACCGATTACCCATAGTCGTTTGTGTCGGCGCTCTTCACTCTCTGAGACAATGACGATTGGCCCGTCCTGTGTTGCATCTTTGATCACCATGGTCGAGGTTGTTGGGTTAGTCGCAGGGCTTATCGGGCGTGTTACGTCTTGTGTCACGTCAATTTTTGGTCGAACAATTTCACCCGTGTGCTCTGCTTCTTTTTGCTCAATCACTGCAGCAAACGATGCTGCTGCTAAAGGTTCGATTGGGGTTGGCAGTGGCATCTTTTCTGCAATTCCTGCCAACGCTTTTCCAAAATCAAGTGCACTAAACCGTTCGTTTGCATCTGGTCTGCCCGCACGCTCGAGTGGTGCAGCGATTGGTCCTAAATCTGCAGATACAGGCAACAGTTTGCCAACGCGATTCGCCAACGTTATTGCTGCAGTCTCACCAACAAAGGGAACCACGCCCGTAATGGTTTCAAGCAACGTCACTGCCAGTGAGTACACATCGCTTTGTGGCGAAGGTTGTTCTCCTAATGCAATTTCGGGTGCTGCAAAATTTGCTTGCTCAACACTGATTTGTTGTGCATCAACCATTCGCTTCAAACCCAGGCCAGCAAGCCGCACCCGTCCGTCGTCTCCTAAGAAAATGTTCGCGGGACGCACATCACCATGCACCCAGCCTTTGCCATGCAGGAAGTGCAGAGCGCGACACACGTCCAAACCAGCAACAAGAGCCTGTGATGGCGTTAAGCGCCTGCCACGATCGAGGATCTGGCGCAGGGTGCCACCCTGATAGCTCTCAAGGGCGGTGAACACATACTGGGTGCCAGCAATGGTCTCAGTGCCCCAGTCTTCAATGAGGGCTAGCGAAGCATGTGCCAAACCGGCAAGTAGTTGCGTTTGGCGCTTAAACAATTCGACGCCATCAGATGCGGTGACCACCCCGGCGTCTAGGTCGACTAGCGACTCGGCAGCAGACACACGCAGGACTAGCCGCTTTCTCGAGCGGATATCTGTTGCTTCGAACACATCGGAGTTTCCCGAGCCGCTACCAAGAGGTGCGTCGATGCGATATCGGTGCGCCAGCACGGCACTGATGAGCGAATTGTTTCCTGTCATGTGCTTCAAACTTAGTCGTTTTACCTTCAGCATGAACAGCCGACATCACAGTTAATCGGCGAGAATGGAGGGTATGAGGCTTGATCCAAAACTCTTACTTGCAAGCATGGGGCTGTCGGCTGGCTTGGTGTTATTCATTGCAGGCCTCAACATTGGGCTTACGGGTCGCGACGCAACAAACCTTCCTGATGCAATTGAAGCAATTTCACCTGGCGAAGGCGAACGAGTGTTACGACAATCACAAGTGATCGTCGACTTTATTGAAGGGTACGAAGCAACGTTGTTTATCGACGGAGTCGAACTGCCAACAACACGTCTTGATGAATTGGTGACAAGCGGAAGCGTTCCTGCACCAGGCGCACAAGTCGATCTTCCACCTACCGCAATTTATGATCCGGGCAACTTTACGATCAGCTTTCTTCCACAGGAAGGTGCACCCATTAGCGAACTCAGCCAAGGTGAGCATGCAGGCAAAGTAAAGTATTGGAAAATTGGTGAAGAGAACAGCAAAGTTCGTGTGTACAGCTGGAAGTTCTTTACCGATTAGCCAACAAGTGCGCGATATTCATCTGCCGTAAGCAGACCTTCGAGCGTTTCGTCATACGACAACTGCACTTCGTATAACCAGCCCGATCCGTATGGGTCGGTGTTGACATATTCGGGGTGCGCTGCAAGCGATTCGTTGACAAGCACCACGCTACCACTGACTGGAGAGTAGATATCGCTGACACTCTTGCTGCTTTCAACCTCTACAACACTGCTTCCCGACTGCACCGACTGACCAAGTTGCGGTAGCTGCACATGCACAATGTTGCCTAAAGCATCTTGTGCCAAATCGGTGATGCCGATTCGTGCCGACTCACCATCGATCAGTACCCACTCGTGCTCGCGTGTGTAACGCAACCCGTCAGGAATGTTCACAAACTCAACCTACCTACACCGCGGGGATGGAAAGCGTAAAGGTGGAGCCCACGCCAATTTCTGAGGTCACACTGACATCACCGCCGTGTAGCAGCGCAATGTGGCGCACGATGGCAAGTCCAAGCCCGGTGCCACCAGTTCCTCTACTGCGCGCATCGTCAACGCGGTAAAAACGCTCAAACACTCGACCAAGATGTTCGGGTGCAATTCCTGGGCCGTTGTCAGCAACCGAGATCAGCATTCGCCCGTCTTCTCGCGTTACTTCAATCTTGACAATCGAACCCTGTTCGCTGTACTTGACTGCATTGTCAATCAGGTTCCCCACCGCCGAAACCAGCTGGGCCCGATCACCAATCACCGACATATCAGGGTTGTCCTCAACGACAATCATCACCGATTTCGCCAATGCAGCACTGCGCAGTCGTCCAACTGCTTCGTCAATCAATTGCGCAGTATGAATCGATTCGCGCTTGGACAGGCCATCAAACTCAATCTTTGCTAAATCAAGCAGGTCATTGACAGTTTCGTTTAGTCGTGTCACTTCATTCAGAATGATTTCAGCAAGTCGAGCCGCCTCGGATTCACCCATCTCTGCAATGAGATTTTCGGCCATCAACGAAATTGCCCCAATCGGTGTGCGCAGTTCGTGGCTGATATTGGCAACAAAGTCGGTGCGTACACGGTCGATCATTAATCGTTGCGTCACGTCTTCCACCACTGCCACAGCTCCACCGTCTCCTAAGGCAATCGTAGAAACTTCAATAGTGCGAACCGCTGGGTCGCCAAACTCTAAATCGGTTTGCCCAACATTTCCTTTTAGAGCATCACGCAACACAGAATCGACACTGTCGATAAACAAAACATGGTCGTCAGATTGTGGGGTAAACATTTTGTCTACCGCAGCATTGCTCCACATGGCTGAACCATCTGCCGACATCACTACGACGCCAAGTGGCAGGGCCTCGACTGCAGCACTAATCCGCGTCAGCGATTGAAATTCTACTTCAGAGAGCTGATGATCTGTCGATACAGCATCAGCATCTTTGCGCTTCAGCCAAGCCATTTCAACCTCGCTTTGGTGGCAAGACCACTTTGTACACCGCTGCGGCTAGTTCAGACCAGTCACTCAAGTTGTCGCGATCCATCTTGCTATCAAGATCCCGGAAGATACGACCGAAGGAAACTCCCTGAATAAGCACAGCCATTTCGCGTGCTGACATGTCTGAACGAACGTTGCCAAGTTTTTGCTGAGCAGACAACGCCTCTGCCAACGCCGAGTTCAATCGTGTTTGTGCTTCAATAATTCGGGACAAAAATTCAGGTCGATATCGTGCTGCCGACAATACGTCCATTCGATTCCAACGAACCGGCGAAGGAACCCGCGCAAGTGCCTGGACAAATATTGGTATCGACGCTTCAAGTTGTGCTTGTGTTTCTACACCATCAAAAATCAAAATCGCTTGCTCGATGTTGCGTTTGATATCGGTAGTAAATACCTCCACATATGCAGCACCGATGAGTCCGTCGCGATCGCCAAAGTGTAGGTACAGCGAACTTTTTGAAATACCCGTTCGTTCAATAACGTCTTCAATGCGAAACCCGCCTTCACCAGTTTGCAATAGCAAGTCGATCGCGACAGCAATAATCTCTTCAAGGTTTGGGGCTTTTCGGGGTGCGCGCTTGCGAGTTACCTTTTTGGTTGCCACCCTTTTAGGTTATCTAAGCAGCACCGTTTGGAACCTGCGACAGCAACAGCACGGGTACACCAACCGTGACAACTCGCCCTTCTGCATCGACCCCCTTTGCCCCAAGGGTTAATAAATCTCTTCCCCGTCATGTTCGACCCAAGCGACACACATTTCAGCAAGAATCCGCACTCGTCCCATATTCATCAACATTTGTTGACGCTGGTATATGGTGGAGGTAATGAAAACAAACAATGCGAATAGTGGTGTTTCCTCAACAATTCGAGAACTCAGCACAGCAGAAGCAGCACTTGTCGACATCAGAATTCAAAAGGCTATTTTTGAGCGAAACGTTTTGAAATGCGTGAAGAATGCTCGGAAAGCCGGCGTGTCATGGAAAAGTATCGGCGCTGCACTTGGGGTTTCTGCCCAGGCGGTGCACCGTAAATACTCACCCCATATCTAAAACCATCTGGCACCCGTTGAGTACGTTTGCCACATGACCAATCGCGACAACCTCAACGCCAAAGTGCGCGCGATTTTGGAAAAGGCCAACCACCCAAACACCCCTCAGGCCGAAGCAGAGACCGCATTAACACTCGCCTTTCGGTTAATGCAGAAGTACGACATTGATGAAAGTTCCATCAACAAGCGCACGTTCGACAACGAAACGGTGACATCAAAAACCTTTACGATCACCGGTCAATACCGAGTGCGTCGCGGAACATTGTTATGGAACATCGCTAACGCGGTTTCCTGTCATTCGTATCGCGACATGATGGAACCAAACCCAACGCAAGTCATCATGGTTGCCTTCGGTACTGAAAACGATCTGTTCTCGCTCGAAGCGTTGTACACAGCTGCCGACTTACTTGCCGCCCGCTCTATTCCTGCAGGCGACCGTCGTTTCAAAACGTCGTGGTGGCGCGGGTATTGCGAAGCCATTGGCGCAAAGCTTGCAAAAGAACACCAGACCATTGCCAAAGAGACACCTGGTGTCGGGCTGGTACTTGTTGAGCGCGCCGAACGTGCACGACGCGTGATGGTGCAGAGCACACCGCATTTGCACAGCAACACCAGCAATTACCGCAGCGACCGCGAAGCTTTTGGTGCTGGTCATCGTGCTGGTCAACAGTTTTCAAGTGGTCGCAATAGCTTCGGAAATTCAAGTCGACAATTAGGTACTGGAAGCAATGGATAGTTCCGAGGCATTGCGCGTGTATGCAGCGGAAGATGCACTCGAAGTGTCCTCACCAACGCGTGCTTTGAGCATGGCTGATGCAACTACTTGGATCACCACCATTGCCGAAAACGAAGACTTAGACCCACCAGCGCTTGTACGCCAGAAAATGTCGAGCGACTTGCTTGGTTTAGCGTTTAGCGACGAGTGGTGCATTGCAGTTCGTAAAGCGAAACCAACCCAACTGCTGTTATTGCACGAACTTGCCCACTTGGCTTGTGCCAACAAAGGCCACGGCGCAGAGTTTCAGCAACAACTGGTTGAGTACGTACGTAAATACGTATCAATTACGCACGCTGCAGAATTAGCGCAACTACTTAAATAGAGCCTGTGTCCAGCAACTGCTGAAAGGCGTCTGCCTGAATCATTGGGATACCCAACTCGGTTGCCTTTGTAATTTTCGACGCACCTGGGTCTTCACCAACCACTACGCAATATGTTTTTGCACTGACCGAACCTGGGGACTTTCCACCGCGATCTTTGATTGCCGCTTCTGCTTCATCGCGCGTAAACCCTTCCACGCTTCCTGTAACCACAATTGCTTTGCCAACAAGATTCTGCGGAAGGTCGCTAGTAACAACATTGCCAAACTCCACGCCGCCCTTACGCAGTTTTTCAATAATTGCTTTATTCGGCTTTTGCTTAAACCAATTAGCAATTGATTGCGCAATCACTCCACCAACACCATCAATGTTGCTGAGTTCTTCTTCGGTGGCTTCCATAATGCGGTCAAGCGATCCGAATGTTTTCGCTAGCGATTCTGATGCTGCAGGCCCCAAGTGCTTAATACCCAAAGCCGTAAGCAATTTGGGAAGCGGCTTCGATTTTGACTTGTTGATGCCCGCCAACAAATTGGTGGCACTCAATTCACCAAAGCCTTCAATTTGTAACAGCTGTTCTTGAGACAGTGAATACAAGTCGCCAACATCTTGCACAAGGCCAAGGTCGGATAACGCAAAGACTGTTTTTTCGCCAAGGCCTTCAATGTCCATTCCCCCGCGTGATGCAAAGTAAATGATGCGTTGGTCACGCTGAAACGGACACGATGGTTCGACACAACGAGTGTCGGACTCGCCTTCAATTTGCACGAGTGTCGACTTCACGTCGCATGGGCACGTTTCGGGAAACTTCCACGGCTTCGAGTTTTTCGGGCGCTTATCGAGCACCGGCCCCACTACTTCGGGAATAACGTCGCCCGCCTTGCGCACCACCACGGTGTCGCCCGGGCGCACATCTTTCAGTGCAACTTGCTCACGGTTATGCAACGTGGCCATGCCCACGGTTGAACCCGCAACCACCACAGGTTGCAACACCGCAAACGGGGTTACTCGGCCCGTGCGGCCAACCGAAACCTGAATGTCGTTCAAGATGGTGTTTCGCTCTTCGGGCGCAAACTTGTAGGCAATTGCCCATCGCGGTGCACGCGAAGTGAAGCCAAGTTGTTCGCGCTGTGCAAGGTTGTCGAGCTTTACTACTGCGCCATCAATTTCGTAATCCAAATCGTGGCGATGCGCTTCCCAGTGATCGCAAAACGCTTTTACTTCAGTCATGCTGTTCACCAGTTTGCGCTCTGGGTTTGTGGGCAAACCGAGTTGTTGCAAATATGCGAGTGCTTCGTGGTGGCCGCCGAATGCCGGAACGCCTAGTGTTTCGCCTAACTGATACGCCCAAAAAGCAAGCTTGCGTGCACGTGTGATTGACGGATCTTTTTGCCGCAAACTTCCTGCGCCAGCGTTGCGTGGGTTGGCAGGAACCGACTCGGGTTTCTTACCTTGTGCAATTCGTTGCTCGTTCTCGCGCTCTTTATCGGCCTTTAATGTATTGAACGCGTTGATTGGCATATACACCTCGCCACGCACCTCCAACACGGCTGGAACATGTGTTCCCTTCGGCGCTGCTAAAACATGCGGAATGACCGAGATGGTTTTGATGTTCTCGGTGACATCTTCGCCAACTTTTCCATCACCTCGCGTTGCGGCCTGTACCAACACGCCATCTTCATAACGAATGCTGATTGCAAGGCCATCAATTTTTAACTCGCAAATGAACTGCAACTCCTGGCCAGCCAAGCCCTTCACCATGCGGTCGCCCCAGGCAACCAGTTCGTTTGGGTCCATTGCGTTATCGAGGCTGGTCATTGGTGCGCGGTGTGTAACCGGTGCAAACGTGGTGATCGCCGGCGCACCCACCTGCAGCGTTGGCGAATCGAGAGTGACAAGTTCGGGGAACTTTGCCTCGAGAGCTTGCAACTCACGCTTTAGTTCGTCGTATTCGGCATCGCTTACTTCAGGTGCGTCGTGGGTGAAGTAACGCTGATTGTGATGGTGCAGGGCATCACGTAAAAAAGCCGCACGATCGCGGTCTTTTTTTGTTGCTTTTGCGCCGCCAGCCATATAAGCAACATTACTTGTGGGCTGCACTACGGCTCTAGGCTCGTGGCGTGATTCAGCGCCTACTTACGCATATCGCCTGGCCCGTTCGGGTGCTGTGGATCGCCGTTGTACTCGTGCAAAACACCTTCACACTAAGCACCTGGGCAATGTGGATCATCGCCGCATTTGCCATGTGGATTCTTCACCCAATCGCGCTGTCAGCAATTCGCATTGCAGCACCAGGCGTTGCAGCAATAGCCATATCCCGCCTCCCCAACTCCCACTTCGAACCAATTCCTGTTGTTACCGCCACACTTGCCGTCATCGCATTACTCCTTATATATACGTCTGACTATGGATCCGTACATGTCCAATCAGGGGCATATGGCAATGAGCGTCGCTACCTCTTGCGCATGCCGGTCAGCCTTGCCCTTCCCACGTTCTTGGCATGGGCAGTGCTATTCGCGTTACTCGTCAGTGTCGACTACTTCACCACCGAACGCCTGTGGCTCGCAGCCAGCGGAGTGGGGATTGTGTTTGCAGCTGCTACATGGAAGCTTGTCCGACAACTTCATCGCCTTTCGCAACGCTGGTTGGTCAAGGTTCCGGCTGGCTGGGTAATTCACGACGGAGTTCTGCTTGCAGAAAACATGCTCATTCGAACGCACCAGATTGTTGGCATGAAGTTGGCTCCAGCAGGTACTGAAGCAATCGATCTCTCCGGCATTACCCGTGGTGTTCCAGTCGAGATTTCACTTCGCGAGCTCACCGATGTTCGGTTATCTCCACTGCTCAGCAAGATCACAAAGACTGTTGACGTGCTGCACGTGAAGCAACTGCTGGTTGCCCCCACTCGTACACCCCTGAACTAAGTTTCGTTTACATGCAAAAGATCGATTCGTCCGTAATTCTTAGCCCCACCGACCTTGCAAATCACCTTGCGTGCAAGCACGTATCGTGGCTCAATTACAAGGCAATGATGGGTGGTCCTCGACCATCAAAAGAAGAAGATGAACTTTCCGAAATTCTTCGCAGGTACGGTACCGAACACGAAGCAACCTATTTTGATGCATTGCAACAACACCTCTCAACCATTAACCGCACCATTGTCAACCTTGATGCCGATCGCGATCAATCTGCGCCATACACCGTTGCTGCTCTTGAAGAAAGGGCGAAGCTCACATCCGAAAAGTTGTTTGCCAGTGCCGATGCGGTATACCAACCCACATTTTTTAGCCAAAAAAATGGAGTTGGATGGGTTGGCCGCGCCGACTTCTTGGTAGCCACCGATACACCGTCACAACTTGGCGACTATTCGTTCGAACCCGAAGACACAAAACTCGCGCGCATCGCCAAAGTGAATGCAGTTTTGCAGTTGTGTTCATATGCAGAACACCTCACTTCCATCCAAGGCGTCGAACCTGAGTTCATCCATGTAGTAACTGGTTCAGTAAAAGAAGGCAAAGTCTCCATTCGGTTGTCTGAGGTATCTGCATACTTCCGACACGTTAAACACGTACTGCAAAGTGAAGTTGCTAACCAGTTCGTTGGCCACTCCGAACCAGTTCCGGTTGAAAACTGCACCATGTGCCGATGGAACAAAGACTGCACGCGCTGGTGGCGCGAACACGACCACCTGTCATTTGTTGCTGGGCTCCAAAACGGACACCGAGAAGCACTCAACGCGCACGGTATCCACACACTCAAAGAATTCGCTACTTCGTCCGATGATCTTGCCGTAGACGACATTGAAGGCGAAGCGTTACACCGGCTTCGCCGTCAGGCTCAACTGCAATACAACACTCGCGTAAAGCGTGAAACCGATGCAGATGCCCTACCCGAACGTGAGTTTTTACTTCCACTCAAAGACTTCCGTGGATTCAACCTACTTCCCGAACCAAACCCAGGCGACGTGTATTACGACATCGAAGGCCACCCGTATCGAACCGACGAAGGCCTCGAATATCTTCATGGTTTTTCGTGGCAGGAAGCCGACGGATCATTTCAGTACAAAGAGATTTGGGCCCATACTGCCGAGCAAGAGCGCCAGGCACTCATTGAAGTACTCGACTTCATCAACGAGCGCAGGTCAGTTCCAGGGTTTGAGAAAATGCGGGTGTACCACTTTGGTCACTACGAGCCGTCAGCATTGCGTCGTCTCGCTACTCGTTATGCAACCCGTGAAACCGAATTAAATGCCCTACTCCGCGAACGAGTGTTTTGCGACTTGTCCCGCGTGGTTACTCAATCCATGCGAATCGGAGTCGAGTCGTATTCCATCAAAAAGCTCGAACAGCTATACACCTTTGATCGCACCGACACCGTCTCCGACGGCGGACTCAGCATTGTGTTTTATGAGAAATGGCTGCAATCAGTCGGAACCGACGAGTTTGGTCCAAATGGCGATGTAGCCGTACTTCGCGAACTGGCCAAGTACAACATGAATGATTGCTACTCCACTAACGAACTACGCAATTGGCTTGAAGTGCAACGGTCCTTACTTGTCGAGCAGATTACACATGATCCGGATGAACTCCGACGCCTTGTCCGCCCCGAACTACGAGCCGCCATTGGTGATGACGGCAACATCGGCCAAGGGCTTGTTGCCCAGTTAAATGAGTTTCGATTCGAAACCGACCTCAGTGACGAAACCATTGAAACCCATAAACACCGCTGGTTGATGGCCGATTTGCTCGACTTCCACAAACGCGAACAAGCAGTAGACACCTACGAATTCATCAACTTGCTCACTATGGAACACGATGAACTCTACGACAGCCCAAATGCGCTTTCAGGTTTGAAGTTCATCGAACAAACCGAGACCGGATCGCGGCGCTCAGCGAAACTTCCGTTCAAATCTATTCGCACTTTTTCTTTTGACCCAAACCAAATCACAAAGATTGGATCAGGTGCAAAATTCACTTCTGCCGATTTTTGGCCACCACAAGAAGAAGGTACAGAGCCCGGGTCAATTAGTTCTGGAGAAGTTGTCAGTATTGATTTAGACAACGGAATCGTGGTGCTTGAGATTTACTCACAAACACCCGATGCAATTAACCCACGATCCATCTTCCAACAAGATCATTTCTCAAAGAAGCAATTTGAGGATGCCCTTATTGAGCTGGCACTTCTTGTTAAAGACTCCGATGAATCCGAGTTTCACGCAGCACACGACATCCTCAACCTGCGTCCACCACGTTTCATCAGCCAATTCCGTCTGCAGGATGTCAGCGAGAACCTTCTCGTTACCCCGTCTGAAATTGCTGATGCAATCCACCACCTCGACAACTCGTATCTCGTCATTCAAGGCCCGCCAGGCACAGGAAAGACATACTCTTCTGCCAATGCAATCCTCGAATTAGTAAAGCGCGGCCACCGCATCGGAATCACCGCCAACACACACGCCGCCGCACATCAATTACTCAGTGAAATCTCGCGATTTGCATCCGACCACGGCTTCACCGAACAATCACCCATTCGTATTGCGATCAAGCCAAAAGATGGTGAAACCCCACCCGAATTCAATGACGTTGGAGTCGAGCTAAATGTTGTTAAGGATGCCAAGAAGATTGCTGCATCACTGAGAGACTTCAACATCATTGTTGGCACTAGCTACTTGTTTTCAAATGCCGCAATGCGCAAGTCGGTCGACACGCTCATCATTGACGAGGCAGGGCAACTTTCACTAGCCGACAGCTTGGCCGTGTCACTTGCTGCACGCAACACCGTTCTTGTTGGCGACCCACAACAGCTCAAACAACCCACCCGAGCCTCTCACCCGGGCACTTCTGGGCTGTCCGGCTTAGAGCACATCAACCAAGGACACGACGTTGTACCGCCCGAGTACGGAATCCTGCTCCGCATCACTCGTCGCATGCATCCCGAGATTGCCAAATTCATCTCCGAGCAGGTGTACGAAGGCAAGCTTGAAGCCGACCCACCGTGCGCCAACCAACACATCAGTGAAGGCGGACTGGTTAGTGGTTCAGGATTGTTTTGGCTTCCTGTCGAACATGAAGGTTGCTCTGTTCGTAGCGTTCGTGAAGTAAACGCTGTCGTCAAGATCTACGAATCTGTACTTGGCAAACAATTCACCGATAAACATGGCAAGACACGTGCAATTGAACCGCGCGACATTTTTGTTATTGCCCCGTACAACGCGCAGGTACAAGAGATGCGCAGACAACTCCTAGGTAGCTCTATTGCAGCATCATTTGGAGCAACCGAAGACTTGTTGCGTCAGCGTGTGGGAACTGTCGACAAAGCCCAAGGCAGTGAGGCGCCCATAGTTCTCGTCTCGTATACCAGTTCAAGCGCCAACGACATTCCGCGTAACTTTGAGTTTCTGTACAGCAAGAATCGATTCAATGTGGCTGTTAGCCGTGCCCAGGCAATCACCGTGGTCATTGCCTCACCCGAGTTGCTTAATGTGCAATGCAAGACCATCGAACAAGTTCGACTGGCAAACATGCTGTGCCGTTATGTCGAAATGGCTCAGTCTTTAGTCGTTGTCGATCTTGTTCAACCCGCGTCCAAGTAAACGGTTGATCCAACCCTTCAGACCTTTGGCCTTTGCTGGCTCTTTGGTGAACTCTTCCAACAGCCCGGCTTCTGCACGAATGCTTTCGCCGATTGAGATATGTCCGTCGCACCTACTGTATGAACGTGCGTTAATGCAATAATTAGCACCAGCAAGATTTTTTTCATCGCGCAATAAATCTAGTGCACTAAAACTTGCTTCGAATCTCCCAAAGGTTTGGAAACACCGGATTGAAAAGTGTGCTTGCCAAATACTGTGCTCCCGAAGATCCGCCTGTACCAATTTTGCGACCAATAGTGCGCTCCACCATTTTCACGTGGCGGTACCTCCACTCTTGTAAACCTTCATCAATATCAACCAGCTTTTCAAGAACTGAGGCGGATTCTGCATCATTTCTATAGACAGAAATCAACATTTGATTTATGTCAGAACCGCCAACATGTCCGCGTATTTTCAGATATGCAAGTACAGATTCCCATAATGAATTTCGCTGCATTGCAGATTCAACCCGTTGACGAGACTCCCCTTCAGGTAGGTGGCTCACCATTGCCGGATCTCGCCTGCCAAAAACAGCCTCTAGCTCTCGGAACTGAGCCGACTGAAATCCGCTCGCAGCCTCGAGTCGATCCCGAAACGAGTTGAATTGTAGAGGTGTCATGGTCTCCAAAATGTCTACTTGGCTCACCAACACTTTCAAGATTGTTCGCACTCTTCCAAGCAATGCAAGTGCATTATGTGTCTTTCCTGCTTCCAGCTCTCTTTGGGTTCTCTCTAGTTCATGAAGAATTGATTTAAACCACAATTCATAACTTTGATGAATAATGATGAACAACAGTTCGTCATGCTCGGGCCCAATTGACAGAGGCTTTTGTAAATCAAGTAATTCCTCTACCCGCAAATATGAGGAATACGTGACAGCAGGTTGCGTAGAAGCCATACGATGACTGTATGTCAAAAAGTTCAGTGAGCGCCATTGACCGTGACTATGCAGTTCAACTGGATGCCAACGATTCGCTTGCCCAATACAAGTCTCGGTTCTATATCGCAGACCTAAATCAGTGCTATCTAGATGGAAATTCGCTTGGCAGGATGCCTGTTGCCACTCAAACAATCATCAACCAATTCCTCCAAGATGAATGGGCAACTCAATTAGTTGAAGGATGGAATACATGGATCGATGAGGCACAGAGTGTTGGCGATCTAATTGGACGCGCGGCCCTTGGTGCCGCGCCTGGCCAAACTCTGGCTATTGATACGACAAGCGTAAATTTTTATCAACTCTGCCATGCCGCAATTACAGCTCGTCCTGGTCGACGAACGGTAATCAGTGATACTTCAAACTTTCCTACTGATCGATACATTTTGGAGGGGTTGTGCAGAGATCTTGGATGCAATCTTGTACTAATTGATGACAGCGATGGACATGAATACGTCACGGCGGAAAAACTTGCACAGCACCTCAACGACGATGTTGCACTTGTAACTCTTTCGGTTATTCAGTATCGCTCAGGTGCTCTGCACGACATTCCTCGGCTCACATCACTCGCCCGAGAAGCGGGAGCACTATTTGTTTGGGATGCAAGCCACGCAGTTGGAGTGGTTCCAATGAAGTTTGATGCAGACGGCGTAGACCTTTGTGTTGGTTGCACGTATAAATACGGAAACTCGGGGCCAGGTTCACCAGGTTGGATGTACGTCAGCACAGCGATTCAACAGGAGTTGCAAGTGCCGATTCAAGGCTGGTTTGCACAAAATGACCAGTTCGCGATGGCCCAAGGATTTGACCGTTCTCCAACCATCCGCGGATTCCAAATTGCAAGTCCCTCGGTCATCGGATTGCGTTGCATCCAAAGCGCATTTTCCATGATCGAGGAAGCAACTCTTTCTGAAATCGCAATGAAAGCTGCTACCGGCACCAAGTTGATGTTTGAACTATTTGACCATTGGTTGCAGCCGCTTGGATGCAGTGTGATTACTCCTCGCGAGGCACAACAGCGAGGTGGCCATATCACTATTTCCCACCCCGAAGCCAGAAGAATTTCCATTGCACTTCGCGAGCAGGCAAATGTGATTGCCGACTACAGACAACCCGATTGCATTCGACTGGCCATTTCACCGCTTGCAACGAGTTACAGCGAGGTATGGGATGGATTTGATCGCCTGCGCAACATCATTTCAACCAAATCATACGAGCAGGTAGTCGTATCAGGTTCTCGCGTTACCTAAATGGTCTAATCTCTAGTCAGCACACTTGCTGAAAGGGGAATATATGACAACGGCGTCATATAAGAACTACTCGGCACTCGAAGCGGCAGAACTTCGCGTACGCGAAGCCGGCGAGTGGCTGAAGTTGGAAGATGGCCTGATCGAAACGATCGTTGCGCCTCGCCGAATTATTGAAGTGGCAATTCCATTTCGTCGTGACGACGGCACACGCGACCAGCTCACAGGTTGGCGTGTTCATCACAACACCACGCGCGGTCCTGCGAAAGGTGGAATCCGCTACCACCACGAGGTAAATCGCGAAGAAGTAATCGCACTCGCAATGGGAATGTCGCTGAAGACCGCCATCGCCAACCTGCCCCTCGGTGGCGCAAAAGGTGGCGTGTGTTTTAATCCAAAGGACTACTCCATCGGTGAAATCGAGCGTATTACTCGTCGCTATGTCTCTGAAATATCTTCGTTCCTTGGACCGGACAGAGACGTTCCGGCGCCAGACGTGGGAACGAACTCGCAAGTTATGGCGTGGATCATGGATCAGTACTCAACAGGAGTCGGTCACGCAACACCTGGAGTGGTTACCGGTAAACCAATTGAACTTGGTGGTTCACTTGGTCGCGAGTCTGCAACCGGACGAGGTGTAGTTGAAGCAGCAGCACTCATGCTGGAAAAGATGGGCACATCGCTGCACGGCAAGAAGATTGCAATCCAGGGATACGGACAAGTGGGTTCTTGGGCTGCACGGCTTGCCGCAGCCCGCGGCGCGCTCATTGTTGGTCTTTCCGATGTTGGTGGAACCATCCATTCCGCAGGTGGCCTCGACCTCGCTGCCATTGATAAAGCATTCCGCGAAGGTGTGCGCAGTGTGTGTGACACCGGAGTTGGCGAAGTCGTTGCGCGTGGAGTTGCTGGGTCTACAGCGGTCTTCGGACTTGATTGCGACATCATCATGCCATGTGCACTTGGTGACGCTGTTGGCGAAACCGAAGCAAACAGCATCACGGCAAAGTTAATTGTTGAAGGAGCAAATGGTCCTCTCACCCCTACCGCCGACTTGATATTGGCCGATAACGGCGCGATCATCATTCCTGATGTGTACGCCAATGCGGGCGGCGTTACCTGCTCATACTTAGAGCAGTGCCAAAACTTCGCTCACCTCACATGGGACGAAGACGAGGTGAATGCTCGAGTCATCGATTTAATGCGTGCCGCATTTGAGCGCTTCTACGCGTTTGCACAAGAGTCAAAACTGCCAAACCGGCTCGCCACATCGGTTCTTGGCGTGAAGACCATCGCAGATGCCCATCGCATGCGAGGCCTGCACCCATAGGCAAGAAATGAAAAAGGCGGGGTGCAAAAGCACCCCGCCCAATTCACGAACTACTGATTTAAATCAGTTGCCACCTTCGTTGAGGGTGACTTCAATTGGAGTAAACGCACTACCCGTGTAGTCAACACCCAATCCATCAAGGATGGTCAGTGCCTCTTCCACAATGTCGTTGGTATATGCACCATCGGTTGGTGCTGCAGTCAGAACCGTTGAACCTTCAAGGTTCTTGGTATCCATTGCAAGCGACACCGTGCGGTCCCAAGCCGTTGCATCAATTACTCCAGCACCCAAACCGGCAGGCCAGATCAACTTGTTTACTTCGTTCATCTGCCACAACTGGTGGCTTGCACCCAAGGTTGAACCCTGGGCTACAACGATGTCACGGCAAGCTTCAGTGTTGTCGCGGCAGAATGCCCAACCCTGAATTGACGCTGCAACAAACTTCACTGCTGTTTCTCTGTAGGCAGCATCCGAGGCAAGCTTGTCAGCATCTGCCCAGATTGCGTCCTGCAACATACCAACACCTTCATCTTCGTACGAAACGACGTTGAAGTCTTCTGGTGTATACAACTCGCCGGTGTCTGGGTTAATTGCCTCAAGCACCATTGCGTATTCGTTGTAGGTCATTGCTTCTGCAGCGTCAATGTCGCCAGCGAGCAAGCCCGCCATGTCGAATTGCTGCTGAACAAGCTCTACACCAGTTGCTGGATCAATTCCATTCATGGTGAGTGCTGCGAAGATTTCGAACTCGTTGCCGAAGCCCCAGTTACCAATCTTCTTACCAGCGAAGTCAGCAGACGAAGTGATGCCTGCATCTGCAAAGGACACTTGCAACGTTCCTGAACGCTGGAAGATCTGTGCAATGTTGACGATGTTCGCGCCAGCCTCGCGTGATGCAAGAGCCTTTGGAACCCATGAAAGTGCGAAATCAACTGCGCCGTCAGCAAGTTGCGTCTGCGGAACGATGTCAACTCCACCTTCAACGATGGTTACATCAAGGCATTGATCTGCATAGAAACCCTGATCTTGTGCTGCGAAATAGCCAGCAAATTGTGCTTGGGTTACCCACTGCAACTGCAAACTGACAGGTGTGGTGGTTTCGCATGCTGTTGGTTCTGCTGTTTCTTCACTCTCACTCGATCCACCGCATGCTGCAACGATCAAGGACAATGCAGCAAAACTCGCAACTGCGAGTTTTTTTCCTGATTTCCTCATTATTTGGTACTCCCCCGAGAGCCTGAGCCCTCTACTTGTTTGATGTATTTGTGGCACCGCTGCCCCGAGAGGCAACGTTCTCCAGCACGACGGAGACTGCATAAAACACTAATCCAAGTAAACAGGCCCCCAGGACGTAGGCCCAGGCTGCCGCATTCTTGGAATTAGCGATATTGCTGGTAATTCGGCTCCCCAAACCATTCTGGGATCCGCCGAAGTATTCAGACACAAACGACGTAATTACCGCCGCCGGGGCCGAAATCTTGAGTGCCGTAAACAGGTACGGCACGGCATTTGGGATACGCACTTTCTTCAAAATCGCAAAATCACTAGCGGCGTACGAGCGCATTAATTCAACATGTGTCGACTTCACTTGCGTTAAACCTTTGGCCACATTAACCAACACGATGAAATACACCACCAGGCTCACCATGATTCGGCGTGGTACTTCACTCGTAATTGAGTACATGTTGTTCAACACGGCAACCAACACAAAGATTGGAATTGCGTTCAGGGCAACAGCAAGCGGGGTGATCAGCTCGCCGAGCGCGCGATAACGACTCAGCAAAAAACTCACCGATACTCCAAAGATTGTTCCTGCAATCAAGCCAACTAACGCATTCATTCCTGAAACCGAGGCGGCGTCCCAGATTCGTGAAATGTTCTCAACAAATTGACTCAAAATCTTTGTGGGTGGCGCAAGAAAGTACGGCTTTAGCTCAAAAAATTTAACTGCACCTTCCCAGAAAGCCAAGAAGGCAACACCAAATGCAAGTGGTGTGAGAAAGTTGCGAAGCCGGTTCATGGCTGTCATGATCAGCGGTCTTCTACTCCGCGAATCGCGCCAGCATTAGCGTGATCAGCATGAGTGCCACGAAGCGCTTCCCGCACAGCGGTGATTCCAGCAAAGAAATTGTCGGCCGCACGAGTATCTTCGCCGCGATTAGCACCAAGATTCACATTGATAACTTCTGTGATCCTGCCCGGGCGTGGCGACATAACGACAACTCGATTCGACAAATACACCGCTTCAGGAATGGAGTGAGTAACGAACACAACAGTTGTTTTTGTTTCAGCACAAATGCGCAACAATTCGCCTTGCATGTATTCGCGAGTCATTTCATCAAGCGCACCAAACGGTTCGTCCATCAGTAACAACGGTGGGTGCGCTGCAAGCGCACGCGCAATAGCGATGCGTTGTTGCATACCACCCGATAGCTGCCATGGCATCAGATCGGCAAACTCTGGCAACTTCACTAGTTCAAGCATTTCCTTTGCGCGAGCTGCACGCTTGTCCTTATCCCAACCTTTTAGTTCAAGTGGCAATTCAATGTTCTTGGCTACCGAACGCCAGTCGAACAAACCTGCTTGCTGAAACGCCATGCCATAATCCTGATCAAGACGCGACTGCGCGGCCGTCTTGCCATTGACCGCCACAGAGCCAGTCGTTGGTTCCAACAGGTTGGCGATCAATCGCAACAGTGTCGACTTGCCGCAACCTGATGGACCGATCAACGAAACAAATTCGCCCGGCTCAACAGTCAGGTTCACGTCGACAAGAGCATCTACCTGCTTTGGTGTGCCCTCGTTAAATATCTTGCTTACTCCAGCAACATGCACTGCGCTCATGTAGTGGTCTCCTTTGGTCGGTTACGCATCAACAACACATCTGCAAGTGCAACGAGGCCAGCCATTGCCAGGCCAAGGCCTGCTGCGCCAAACACAGCAGTAAACACTTTGGCCGGATCAGCAGTTGCCTGGCGGGCATATTCGATAATCAATCGGCCAATGCCGCCCTTCAGACCCGTTGAAATCTCGGCCACTACTACGCCAATCACCGCACCAGATGCGCCAAGTTTGAATGCCGGAACCATGAACGGAATGGCTGCAGGAAACTTCAACTTAAACAGTGTCTGCTTCCATGAAGCGGCATAGCTCTCCATTAATTCAAGTGACGCTGCTGGAGCACTTTTCAGTCCACGCAGCGTGCCAACTGCAATCGGGAAGAACGCAAGGAACGCGCCAAGTACCGATGCAGACAACCAACGTGGCCAAGTGAAACCAAAGATTTGCACCTTCCCACCCCACGACACCACCAATGGTGCAAGTGCGATCAACGGAACTGTCTGTGATACAACAAGGTACGGAAGCAAGCCGCGTTCCATGGTTTTAAAACGAGACATCAATGCTGCAAGAGCCACGCCAATAGTTGACCCAAGAATGAAACCAACAAGAGCCAGCCTGAATGAGTAAAACGCGCCTTTCAGTACAACAAACCAAATCAAATTTGAATTAGGCGACCGTTGTTCGGGCTCTGCATAGCGACTAAGCATCTCCCACACATGTGGCATAGCCGTGTCGTTCGACCTTGGCAAGATGGGAGCACCAAATAACTTGCCGCCCTTTTCTGGGCCCACCACTTTGTACAACTCCCAAAGCACTGCAACGAGTGCAACCGACACAAAAAACATTCCTGTTCGATATGCGGCTCGTCGCAGCATTGGTTTCATTGCTTTGCTCGACCCAAGTCCTGAATCGCTGGAATTACTTTCTCTCCGTATGCCTCGAGAGTTTCTTCCTTACCGTCATGTTGCAAGTACACCGCAAACTGATCGACTCCAAGTTCTTTCAACTCGGTCAGGCGACGAATGTGTTCATCGGTATTGCCAAGAATGCAGAAGCGATCCACGATCTCGTCTGGCACAAATGTGGTGTGGCTGTTTCCGGCACGACCGTGCTCGTTGTAGTCATACCCTTGGCGGTTCTTGATGTAATCGGTCAGCGCTTTTGGTACTGCCGAGTTCTCGCCATAGCGCTCCACGATGTCGGCAACGTGGTTGCCCACCATGCCACCGAACCAACGGGTTTGCTCGCGCATATGCGTGATGTCGTCACCTACGTACGCAGGTGCAGCCACGCAAATCTTGATGCTCTTCGGATCACGCCCAGCAGCTTTCGCTGCATCGCGAACTGCCTTAATAGTCCATTCAGCAATACTCAAGTCGGCAAGTTGCAAAATAAATCCATCCCCAACTTCGCCCGTTAGCGCCAAAGCCTTCGGGCCATACGCAGCAACCCACACTTCTAGTTCACTCTTCGACGCCCACGGGAACCGAATGCTTGAACCGTTGTATTCCACCGCACGTCCGCAACCGAGTTCACGAATGACGTGAATGCTTTCGCGCAATGTGGCAAGCGTGGTTGGTTTGCCGTTCGTTACGCGAACAGCCGAGTCACCACGACCAATGCCACACACCGTGCGGTTGCCATACATTTCGTTCAACGTTGCATACGTGCTTGCCGTAACTGTCCAGTCACGTGTTGCTGGGTTGGTCACCATTGGCCCAACGATCACGTTGCGTGTTTCAGCCAAAATCTGGCTGTAAATCACATACGGCTCCTGCCACAGGATGTGACTGTCAAACGTCCACACGTGCGAAAAGCCGAACATTTCGGCTTTCTTAGCTAAATCCACCACGCGCGATGACGGCGGAGTGGTTTGCAATACAACACCGATGTCCATTGCTCTCCTCTTTAGATATGTAGTTGCTTACGAAAAGGTGTGCTTAGCGGTTTTGTGGGAAACCCAAGTTGACCGACGACGTGCGTGGGTCTGGCCAACGTGAGGTGACCACTTTGCCGCGGGTAAAGAAGTTGATTCCTTCTGGGCCGTACATGTGTTGGTCGCCGAACAACGAAGCCTTCCAACCACCAAATGAATAATACGAAACCGGAACAGGAATTGGCACGTTGATGCCCACCATTCCAACCTGCACATCAAACTGGAACTGACGAGCAACGCCACCATCACGGGTGAAGATTGCTGTTCCGTTGCCAAACTGATTGGCGTTGATGGTGTCAAGTCCTTCTTGGTAGCTCTTCACGCGCATCACGGTGAGTACTGGTCCGAAAATCTCTTCGTCGTAGCACTTCATACCTGGCTTCACGTTGTCGATCAAGCTTGGATTCAAGAAGAAACCGGTATCTTTTGCCTTGTCGGTTCCGTCAACAACAACTTTTGCACCTTCTGCATTTGCATTGGTAACAAAACTTGCAACCTTGTCGCGATGCTCACGGCTAATGAGTGGTCCCATTTCCGCAGAAGGATCAGTTCCTGGTCCAACCTTGATGTTTGGAATGCGTGACTTTAGTTTTTCAATAAGTGCATCGGCAACGGTGTCTACTGCAAGCACTACCGAAACTGCCATGCAACGCTCGCCTGCAGAACCGTACGCCGCAGAAACTGCTGCGTCTGCTGCCATATCGAGGTCGGCGTCAGGAAGCACGAGCATATGGTTCTTTGCACCACCAAGGGCCTGAACACGCTTGCCATTCTTAGTTCCTGTCTCGTAGACATACTTCGCAATTGGTGTTGAACCAACAAACGAAATCGACTGAACATCTTTGTGCTCGAGCAAACGATCTACCGAAACTTTGTCACCGTGCAATACGTTGAACACGCCGTCTGGCAAACCAGCCTGGCGCAACAAGTCGGCAACAAACATTGCCGCTGAGGGGTCTTTTTCTGATGGCTTCAAGACAAAGGTGTTTCCGCACATGATGGCGTTTGCAAACATCCACATTGGCACCATGGCTGGGAAGTTAAACGGGGTGATTCCGGCAACAACACCAAGTGGTTGACGGATTGAGTACACGTCCACGCCGCCTGAAGCCTGTTCCGAATATCCACCCTTCAACATGGCTGGGATACCGCATGCAAACTCGATGTTTTCGAGACCACGAGCGATTTCGCCCATTGCATCGCTTGGCACCTTTCCGTGCTCGAGCGAGACGATGTTCGCAAGTTCCTTGCGGTTTGCATCTACCAACTCGCGCATGCGGAACATAATTTCTGCACGGCGCGACAAGTTTGTTGCACGCCAAGTGGTGAAGGCTTCCTTTGCAACAGCAACAACAGCATCAACTTCTGCAACCGAGGCAAGATCAACTTCTGCCTGCACCTCTCCTGTTGCAGGGTTGTACACCTTGCCTGTGTTTCCTGATGTTCCGGCTACAACTTTGTTGTTGACCCAATGGCTAATGCGTTGCATGTCTCTCCTGATTGTTTCTTATTAAAGGGGTTGCTGAATTAATTGAGGTACTGGCACAAGTCACGCTTGATGAATTTGCCGTGACCTTTCTTGCCTGTGAAGGTGTCATTTTCGACAACGATCATTCCACGTGACAACACGGTGTCTACCTTGCCGTCGATCTTGAAACCTTCCCACGATGAGTGGTCCATGTTCATGTGGTGCTTGTCGTTGATACCGATTTTGGTTTTCCCGTTTGGATCCCACACCAAAATGTCGGCATCCGATCCTGGAGCGATGATGCCCTTCTTCGGATACATACCGAACATACGTGCTGGCGAGGTGCTGCATGTTTCCACCCAGCGCTCGAGTGAAATTTCACCTTGCACCACACCCTGATAGATGAGTTCCATGCGGTGCTCTACTGAGCCCATGCCGTTAGGAATCTTGGAGAAGTTGCCAAGACCAAGTTCTTTTTGATCCTTCATGCAGAACGGACAGTGATCGGTAGAGACCACGGCAAGTTCATTCATGCGCAGACCCTTCCACAGGTCTGCATGATGGTCGTGCGTGTCGTGCTTGCTGCGAATTGGTGGCGAGCACACGTACTTTGCACCTTCAAACCCTGGCTGAGCCAAATGATCTTCAAGAGTCATGTACAGGTACTGCGGGCATGTTTCACCAAACACGTTCAAGCCTTCATGACGCGCTGCAGCAAGTGCATTTAACGCTTCTGATGCCGACATGTGCACGATGTACAACGGAACGTTGCCAGCAACTTTTGACAACACGATTGCACGACTCGTTGCTTCGCCTTCCAACAAACTTGGGCGGCTGTAGCTGTGATACTTCGGATCGGTTTCGCCACGCGCGATGTGTTGTTGAACTAGTACGTCAATTGCAATGCCGTTCTCGGCGTGCATCATGATGGTGGAGCCGTTGTTACTGGCCTGTTGCATCGCACGCAGAATCTGACCATCATCACTGTAGAAAACGCCCGGATACGCCATGAACAGCTTGAACGAAGTGACACCCTCGTTCTTCACCAAGTAGTCCATATCGGCGAGTGCTTGCTCATCAATTCCGCCAATGATCTGGTGGAACGCGTAGTCAACTGAGCAATTACCTTCGGCTTTTTTGTGCCATGTCTTCAATGATTCCTGAACGTTTTCCCCGTTGCGCTGCACCGCAAAGTCGACAATCGTGGTCACGCCACCCCACGCCGCCGCGTTGGTGCCGGTTTCGAATGTGTCACTCGCATTGGTACCACCAAATGGCAACTCCATGTGCGTGTGCACGTCGATGCCACCAGGAACTACATACTTTCCTGTTGCATCAACAACCTTGTCAGCAGTGATGTTGAGTGCTTCAACTTGGCCTGGTTCGAGCAATGCGCTAATGGTTTCGCCTTCAATCAACACATCGACACGATGTCGACCTGTTGGGCTAATGACGGTTCCGTTTTTGATCAGTGTGCGTGCCATGTTTCCCCCAATGACTCGATGATTGTTAACGCTCTGAAATTTCGTGGTATGCGTCTGGACGACGGTCGCGGTAGAACGGCCAACGATCGCGCACCATGCGGATCTTGTCCATATCCAAATCACGAACGATGAGTTCGTGCTTGAATGCGTCGCCAACTTCGCCCACAAACTTGCCTTCTGGGTCTACGAAGTAGCTCTGGCCGTAGAAGTCGTTGGTGCCCATATCTTTTTCGATACCAACGCGGTTGATTGCACCTACGTAATACATGTTGGCAACGGCTGATGCTGGCTGCTCAACACGCCAGATGTATTCAGACAAACCACGGCTCGTTGCCGACGGGTTGAACACGATCTCTGCACCGTTGAGTCCAAGTGCACGCCAGCCTTCTGGGAAGTGGCGGTCGTAACAGATGTACACGCCAACTTTGCCCACTGCAGTGTCGAACACTGGGTAGCCATGGGTTCCAGGTGTGAAGTAATACTTTTCCCAAAACCCAGGCACCTGCGGGATGTGCTGTTTACGGTACTTGCCCAAATAACGGCCATCGGCATCAATCACCGCTGCGGTGTTGTAGTACAAACCAGGCTGCACAATTTCGTACATTGGCAGCACCAACACCATGTTCAATTCTTTTGCCAGAGCCTGAAAGCGCTTAGTTGTTGGACCGTCTGGAATTGGTTCGGTGTATGAGAAATACTTCGGATCTTGTTCTTGGCAGAAATATGGTCCGTAAAACAATTCTTGGAAGCACATGATCTGTGCTCCCTGCTTTGCGGCTTCACGGGCTGCAGCCTCGTGCTTATCGATCATTGACTCTTTGTCGCCCGTCCAATCGGTCTGCAACAATGCCGCTTTTACGATTCTTGCCATGAAGGCTCTCCCCTTTGAATGCCGATGTAAGAAGGTTCAGGCTAGTTGCCTCACCACTCAGCGGTAAAGCCCTCAGGGGGTGCAGTTGCTTATGCGGAGACTATTGCGCGTCGGGCAGGCAAGAACTTCAAGGCGAACAGTGCGCCGAAAAGGGCTACACCAGCGCCCGTGAAGCAGGCCGTATGGAACCCATGCATAAAGGCATCGCTGACGGCTTGACCTACTGCCGCCGCGGCTTCCGGGGTGGGCGACATTTCGGCCACGGCAAACCCTGCACCCGCAGACTCTTTTGCCAACGCCACAGTCTCGGCAGGCATGTTGAACTTGGCAAGCAGTTCGCCAAGTTTTGGCCCATATAACGAGGCGAATACCGAACCGCTAATGGCAACACCGAGCGTGCCACCAACCTCTCGACTGACGTCATTGACTGCCGAACCGATTCCTGCTTTTTCGCGCGGCAACTCACCCATCACTGCGTCAGTTGCTGGCGATGTCACGAGTGCAAGTCCGTTAGCAAGGAACAACATGCTGATGATGACTGGCCCGAAGTATGCCGTGTCTGCTTCCGCAGTGCCAATGATGAACAGACCGATCGCCATGTTGGTGAGACCAATGGAAACAATTCGCTTTGTTCCAAACTTCAATGCAAGTCGGGCAGCAATTGGAGCAGTCACTCCGGCGCCAAGAGCAAACGGCAACGTGTGCACTCCTGCCGACAACGTGCTGTAGCCGCGAACAAACTGAAAGTACTGCGTAACTAAGAATGTGAATCCAAACAATACGAAGAATGCAATACCTATCGCTCCTGTTGCTGCAGAGAGTCGTGCGTTGCGAAACACGCGAACATCAAGCAATGGTTCGCTCGTTGAGAGTTCACGTTTGATAAATACAAAGAGCAGAACGAGCGCGCCAGCAAATGATGCAAGAGTTTCAACACTCGTCCATCCGCGATGCGGTCCTTCGATCACGGTGTACACCAACAAACCGACCATGGCGATTGATAAACCCAAGCCAGGAAAATCGAGCCCATGTGGGTTCGGATCTTTTGATGTTGGAATGAATACCGCGCCAAGGGTAAGAGCGATGATCACGATGGGAACGTTGACCAAGAACACCGATCCCCAATAGAAATGTTCAAGCAGGAATCCGCCCGAAATTGGACCGAATGCAACCGCCATTCCCGAAACTGCTGACCACACTCCGATTGCTTTTGCTCGCTCCACCGGGTCGCGAAACACATCAATCAAAATTGCAAGCGTTGCAGGAAAGACTGCCGCTGCACCGATACCCATTGCACCGCGAGCAAGAATCAAACTTGTTGTCGTCGTTGCAAACGATGCCCACACAGAACACGCCATGAATGCAACAAGTCCAACTTGCATTGCACCTTTACGACCAAAGCGATCACCAAGACCACCAAATGCCAACAGCAAACACGAGAACACCAGCGCGTACGAGTCAACGATCCACTGCAGACCACTGGTTGATGCGCCAAGTTCGCGCGACAACGTAGGAAGTGCAACGTTGATGATGAGATTGTCGACAACAACCATGAACAGGCTGATGCAGAGCACCAGCAAGATGATCCAACGGCGGTCGTGAATTTTGCTGTCTGGGTGTGTATTCATACTTGACAGTGTCTAGTAAATACACTAGATATTGTCAAGTGATGACTTCAGCCAAGACGGACGGTTTGCGCAGGCAGGTATTGGACGCCGCAGTTGCCATCGCCGCTACATCTGGGCCAGATGTCATTTCAATGCGCGAAGTTGCTCGCTTGGCAGGTGTTTCTCACCAAGCCCCGTATCACCACTTTGGCGACCGGGCAGGAATTTTTGCAGCGATCTCCGAAGAGGGCTTCCGTTTATTGGCAGAGGCAATCGAAGCAAGTACAACTCTGGGCACTGCAGCGATGTGCGAGGCCTACGTTCATTTCGCTCTCGCACATAAAGGACATTTCCGCGTGATGATGCGCAACGATTTGTGTTCATTAGAGGACTACCCAACGGCACTGATTCAAGCTGATCGAGCGTTCAATGCATTACGTAACGAAGTCACCGTTATTTTGGGTGAAGACTCACACGAAGATGATGCCAATGCTCACACGGCATACATGTGGTCAGTAGCACATGGCCTTGCAACACTGTTGCTTGATGGGCCATTGCTCAAAAAACTTGGCTCGGTCGCTGACATTAATGCACTGATCACAAATGTTGCTCGTAAAGCCAGCAGTACAATCATTCACTTATGAAATCGCGCATCGTTTATGTCATCGCGGCAGCATTAGTTGTCACGGCCGGCTGTTCAAACACATCTAGCGATGCTGTTGAATCAGATGTCTCTCCCGTCAGTTGTATTTCAACGACAGTCATTGATGGAGCTGTCAATATTGCAACGACCGTTGCACCGATTACTAGCATCATTGCCAATATCGCTGGTGGCACCGATGCAACTATCAACGGAATCGTTCCCGAGGGAACCAACTCGCACACGTTCGAGCCAAAGCCAAGCGATGCAGCAACGCTCGAACAAGCAGATGTGATCTTCATTAAC
>JAURJB010000019.1 GCA_030832455.1 Acidimicrobiales bacterium | reverse complement strand
TGGTGTTCGGTCGAGTGCACGAATGGTTGGCTCAACTTCCACCTGAGGAACTTACGCGAGTAGTGATTGCGCGTCCGTTTCCGCCGCAGATCGCCAGTACGTACAGCGCACGTGTTGCAGGCGAGGTGGGGATCACCGTGCTTGATGCAGTGGAGTGCTGGATCTACCAACACGGGCTTCGCCACATGGGCGAGATCGAATTGGCCAGAGGCTTTGTCGGATTGGGCGGGATGACGTCGTAGCGATTGACTAGCGGCGCGGTCCGCGAATCAATGCACCTGGCAATTCGCCGGTGAAGCCATCGTTGTCAACGGTCTGAACACCGCTGACGAAGGTCTTGACGTACCCATTGGCATGCTGCACGAGTCGGCGTCCGTTTGCAGGCAAGTCATACGCCATATACGGCATATCGAATCCGAGATGTTCAAAATCGATGATGTTGATGTCTGCTTTCATTCCTGGCTTCAGCAAACCACGATCTAGCAACCCGTGGAGTTCTGCGGTGTGGCGTGTTTGTCGATACACGATGTGTTCGAGCGACAACTTTGGTCCGCGTGTTCTGTCGCGCACCCAATGAGTGAGCATAAAAGTTGGCATGCCGCCATCACAAATTGCTCCACAGTGCGCTCCAGCATCACTTAAGCCATTTCGGGTTTGTGGGTGTTGCATCAGCTCGTACGTCATAGATAAATCGCCGTACATGTAATTGAAAAATGGCGAGTAGATCATTCCTTTGCCACCGCTTGACAGCATGTGATCAACAATCAGCTTCATGGCTGGAATGCCTGTTGTTTTTGACTGCTCTCCGATTGATTGTGATGGATGTGGTTCGTAGTCAATGTTGCCACTTGTAACGGGGTACATGCGCTTCAACGCTTTTGTGACTAGTCCTTCGTAGAAACCATCTTGAGGAACTTCGTCGATAAATCGCTGACGTCGCACGGGGTCGCTTAGTGCGGCAACACGTTCGGCGAATGGCAGATGCATCACCTCGTGATACGCAGGGTGGGCGAGCAGCGGGTGCACGCTGCCTTCAAGACACATCAAGATTCCAATTGAACGTCCAGCGGTTTGGGCAACAATCTTTTCGCCAGTTTCATGAGCAGTGGTGAGCAAAGCCAAAGTCTTGCGCCATACTTCGCTGCCATCATCTAACTGATTGAAATTCACACTCACTGTTGCGCCGCTGCGACGAGCGAGTTCTTGCATCCACGGCCATTCTTCAATGGGCACGCGCGTGTGCTCGGGCGAAAACTGAAAAATACCGTGACCAACACGCTTCATTGCGTCTGCAATTCCGTAGAGCTCGTCTGGTGCGGCAGAAGTTCCAGGAACGAGTTCACCACTCTTGCTGCGATGCAATGGTGTGCGTGAGGTAGAAAAACCAAGAGCGCCTGCGCGCAAGGCTTCCTCGGTGAGTTTGCTCATCTGCTCAATGTCTTGTGGTGTTGCGACTTCGTTATTTGCTCCGCGATCGCCCATGACATAGGCGCGCAATGCGCCGTGCGCGATTTGGGTGCCGAAGTCGATGACGTGAGGTTTGCGCTCTAACGCATTGAGGTACTCGGGAAACGACTCCCATTCCCATGTAATGCCTTCAACCATTGCCGAACCAGGGATGTCTTCAACACCCTCCATGAGTTCGATCAGCCATTGATGGCGCTCTGGCACTGCAGGTGCGAAACCCACTCCGCAGTTGCCCATCACTGCAGTGGTTACACCATGCCAACTGCTTGGAGTCATCCAAGGATCCCATGTTGCTTGAGCGTCGTAATGGGTGTGAACATCTACCCAGCCCGGGGTGACAAGCAAGCCGTCAGACTGAACATGTCGGTGCGCATGTGCAGTTGAAATTTCGCCCGGTTCAGCAACCTGCGTAATCACGCCATCAACAAACTCGATATCTGCGCGACGCGCACTTTGGCCCGAACCATCAACGATTGTTCCGCCTGTGATGACGGTTGCTTTACCCGTAGTCATACGAGAAATCTATCCCGCTGAATGGGGTGAAAATTTATATGCAGCGGTTGGTGATGGTTCCAGCGCCTTCGAGCGTGGTTTCCACAACGTCGCCTGGCTTCAGGTACACCTGTGGCTTGCGGCCGTGACCGACTCCAAATGGTGATCCTGTATAGATGACGTCACCCGGGAAGAGCTCGACAATGGTTGACATGTACGCAACGATGTGCGCGATACCAAAGATCATGTCGCTGGTCTGCGTGTCTTGTCGTTTCTCGCCGTTTACCGTGCAACCAAGTTGCAAGTCGTCACGCTTGTCGTTATTTGACATATCGGTAACCCATGGCCCAATCGGTGAGTAACCGACGCGACTCTTTCCGAGACTGAATTGAGGCGGCGAGCCCATGTATTGCAGGCCGCGATCCGAAACATCTTGACCAGCACACAATCCGGCAACGTGGTTCCAGGCGTGGTCTTCATTGATATGACGACCACCCTTGCCAACAACGATGACTAATTCTGACTCGTAGTCCACGGTGTCACTCAAAATTTCGATAGTTCCCGTTGGTGTGTTGAGCGAACTCTGAAACTTGGCGAACACCAGTGGAAGCGGTGGAAGCGGACTTCCCATTTCGGCAGCGTGCTTGCGGTAGTTAAGACCCACTGCGAACATTTGGCGCGGCTGCGGAACAGGGCACGACAAATCGGCAATTGCAACAGGGGTTCCCGATTGTGCATCGAGTGTTGGTGCAATCTTTTTTAGCGCATCCCAATGTGCAAAGCACTGCATTGGGTCTGCTGACAACGAGTTATTGCTTGCGGTCGCTACATCAATTGCGCGAGGCGCAGTGGTATCTCCAACAATGAATTGCGCACGACCTTTGAGATTGGCAAGGCGAAGTGTCATGGCGTTGACCTATGCACGACCGCGTGCTGCACGGCGTTGAGCTTCGGCTTGTGCCCGAACGGACTTGTCTTTTTCTTTACGCTCTGCTCGCGCACGCTTTTTGTCTTCCTGTGCTGCGGCATCTTTTGTTGGTGCAACAACAGGTGCACTTGCGGTTCCGCCAGTTGATGGAATGGCAAAGCGCGTATCGGTATTCACCAGTTTGCGAAATCCGCCAAGCGAAACCGAAAACTGAACAGCCATCAAGCGGCATGCATCGAGGCTGAAGTCTTCAATGAGTTTTGGCAAGACGTTATTCAAGTCCTCAAGGCTTGGGTCTTCCGACTTGTCGCCAAGTACTTCGATGGCTTTTTCGGTTGCTGCTTCACCGAACAACACGCCGGTATCGAGGTAGGCCTTGCGTGCCTTCATCGCTTCGCGAACTTTCGGTGCAACTGTTGCAGCATCGTCAAATGTGCCTGCAGGAAGAGCAAGTACCTTCGCGAGCGCGTCACGCAGCTTTTCATCAACCGCTGCTGCCAGCTTGGCAATTGATTCATCGGTGATTGTGGTAAACACCGCGGCGTAACGACGTTCAAGCAAAATGGTGTCGCGCGAGTTGCTGACTGGCATAGAGGGTCCTTTTCGATATCTGAATAGTCGCGTAGAGCGACCCTTCAGTGTGTCAGGCGAGGGCCCGTGTTCCTACTCAATACACCCCTTATTTACTAGCCCGTGACGAGTGCCTGAATTTCGCGAACGACCATTTGGTGTGATGCTTTAAGCGTGAGATCACCAACGGTTCCACGTGCTCCAAAGTTGGTGGTAAACGTGATGTGCCACTGCACGGCAAGAGTTGCAGGAAATGCACCGTCTTCATGCAGTGAGGATGAGTGTTGGTAGGTGTACATGCACGAGCTATCGAGTGCGTCGCCAAATATTTCGATCCAGGGAATTCCTGGACCCGTGCAGGTAACTGGCCCTGAGCCAAGTGCGCCATCGCCTGGATCAAAGATCAGTTTCTTTGGCGTTGCTGTTGTGGTGACAGAAAGATAACCCGCAGCAGTTGGCACTCCGGCCGTGGCGCTTACAGGAACCCACATCAGCGGATTAACCCAAAACCATGTTCCAAGTTTGACAACGCCTCGCCGAGCAGGCGGCGCGAATTCGCCCCATGGTGCAGGAATGTTGTCGTACACCACCGAAGTTGCTTGTTCGGCGAGTTGCTGAGTTGACACTTGCGGAATCCAATGAAATGTTGTTGCAGGCGAACGGTTGAGACATGTGTATTCAAATAGCGTGTAGGTGATGTTGCCAGAAATCTTTTTGACTTCAGTGCCGAGCCCAGAGTGAGAATCATGGGGAATCGCAATGGACCATTCGCAGTCACCATTGGCATCGGAACCTTGGGGAGAGCTTCCAAACTGCACGCCGGCCATGATTTGATTGCCGTCGACTCCCACCATGGTGTTCATGTTGCCGCCAGCAGAGTCACCAGCATGAATGGGTGTTGGTGACGTCAGTGCAAGACACACCAATGCCGTCGTTCCTATCGTGAAAATCCGCATAGGTCTCCTCCTACTTTTCGTTGATAGCCGCGTGCATCGCGCCATTTCCACGTACCGTTTTCGCGCTGAACGTTCCATCTGGTGCGAACTGAGATCACGGAGTCGTCAAACACGATGTCGTCGGCAGCGCTGTCAACTTGACCAGAGTCGAACAGCACTACCGAGTCAAATACACATGTGTGCACGACTGCGTGTGAAGTGTCGATAATTTCTACAGATTCGATGCGGACGCGAAGTTTTCCTGCCCCTGCGCGCGTGCGAAGGTTTCCGGCGACACGTTCACGCATGGTGGTAGCGAGCTCGGCAGCGAGTTCGCTGCCTGCAGCGGTCATCTGCGAAACGGGGCATGTCTCAGGCATCCGACCACACTGCGCACGAAGCATAAAGATGTTGGTGAAATCGCTGACGACCGAGTCGGTAGAGGCCGATCCGGTGCTGATCACAGACTCAACGAGTTCATCGGCAACTGTCGTCGTAGTGGACGCCACCGAAGTAGATGGAATCGACAACGGAGAAAAAGACAAATCTCTTGGAGTGTTTCCACATGAGGTACCGCACAGTGCCAGCGCACAGAGAGACGACACGTAACAAAAAATCTTGGACATATCTGCCTCCGCCGATAGCAGTGTTCCGAATGTGGTGTGTGGGTGAAAACTAATGAATAGTGCTACGCCGATACTGCCAGCAGCGCGGGGGCTCCACGAAATTGTCCCCGCCGATCTGGCGGTAGAGTTGATGAACCCCAAAATGAGCCAACAACACCCCGACATCGCTGCCGAGCAGGCCTACATCGACCATGCATATGCCTGCCTGGACAAAAGCCGTGAGGATGCTTGGCGTATCCGCGACCTCAATGAGGCAAACACCGGGGGCACTTTTCAGGCCCGCTATGAGCGCAACGCCTTTGACGAACAATTACTACAGCGTCTTACCACGCTCGATCTTGGAGATGCGGCGTTGGTGTTTGGGCGTATCGATCGGTTGACCGATACGCCCGACGAGATTGAGAGTTTTCACATTGGCCGGTTGGCAGTCGCCGACGAGGCCCGTGACCCAGTGGTAGTGGACTGGCGAGCGCCCGTTGCCGAGCCGTTTTATCGTGCGACGGGTCGTGAGACCATGGGCCTGGCTCGCAGGCGGCACTTTTCTGTGCAAGGTCGAGTGTTGTCTGGCATTGAAGATGAATTGTTTGGAGAAGGTCATTTAGGACTTGGCCATGACGAAGGGCTCGGTGGCGACCTACAGACCGGAGTGCAACATGATGGCACGGGCTTGCGTGGCTACAGCACGTTGATCTCTGCGTTGTCGCGCGGTCGCACAGGTCAACTCGGTGACATTGTTGCCACGATTCAATCCGAACAAGATCAAATCATTCGCGCGCCGCAAAGTGGTGTGTTGGTGGTGCAAGGTGGGCCAGGAACAGGAAAAACAGTTGTTGCACTGCATCGTGCCGCATATTTGTTGTACACCTATCGTTTCCCACTTGAAGATCAAGGTGTCTTAGTCGTTGGGCCAAACCGCGTCTTCCTTCGCTACATCGAGCAGGTCTTGCCGTCACTCGGAGAAGCAGGTGTAGAGCAAGTGGTGCTTGCAGATTTAGTTCCGGGGCATCGCGTTGGTCGTCACGAAGACGATGCCATTCGACATGTCAAAGGCGATATTCGAATGTGTACGTTTGTTTCCGCTGCAGTTCGCGATCGTGAGCGTCCATTGCGCGATGACTTGGTGGTTCCGTTTGGTGCCGAGTATCTGCGTCTTCGCGTAACTGAATCGGTGCGCATTATTCGTGATGCTCGTCGTCGATATCGACGTCATAATGCTGCGGCGCGATGGGTAGAAACTGAAGTTGTTGCTGCAATGGCCGCCACGAGTAAGCGCGAAGAAATCGACTTGGAATCACTGCGCGATAGTTTGCGCGACATCCCCGAGTTTCGTGCTGCAATCATTCGAATGTGGCCGGTGCTTACACCCGCAGAGGTATTGCATGACGTATTTGGATCGCGCGCACTTGTTCGATCTGCTGCGCAAGGTGTTTTGAGTGATGACGAATGGCCGTTACTCGTGCGTGAGCGAAGTGCATCACTTGCAGAAGTTCATTGGGCCGAAAGCGATGTTGCTCTTCTAGACGAAGTGTTGTCATTAATTGGGCCACGGCCACGCAAAGGCGGTCGAATTGATGAAAACGATGAGATGCGTTTATATGGGCACATCATTATTGACGAAGTCCAAGATCTCACGCCGATGCAGTTGAGAATGATGAACCGACGCTCGCTGAATGGAGCAATGACGATTGTGGGCGATTTGGCCCAGGCAACTGGGGCGTTTGCGCCGCGCGACTGGCAGGACGTATTGAAATACTTGCCAACAAAGCGAGAGGCACAGATCATCAATCTTTCTGTGGGCTATCGCATTCCTGCTCAGATCATGGCGCTTGCCGACAAGGTGCTTGCGGTTGCCGCACCATCGCTCGTTCCACCGCAATCGGTGCGAGACGGCGAGTTTGGTCCAGATATTGTTCGCTCCACAACGGCAGAGCGACTGCTTGACGATGTTGTTGCGCAAACACGAATCATGATGGACAGCGTCACTGGTGGAAATGTTGCAATTGTTTGTCCAGATGCAATGACCGAATCAGTCTCGGCAGTGTTAACGCGCGAAGGTGTGCAACATGGTCGAGCCAATAACACGGCACTCGATTCACGACTTACTGTTGTGCCGGTAAGTGTGGTGAAAGGTTTAGAACTCGACGGCGTTGTTGTGGTAGAACCGGCTGCGATTGTTGCTGCTCAAGAACATGGTCTACGAGCGCTATATGTTGCGCTCACTCGATCTACGCAACGTTTAACGGTTGTTCATCACCGTGAGTTGCCTCCGGCAATGGTGAACTGAGTTTCGTTACAGCGCTTCCATAACCAGGGCTAAAAACCTGAGCGACTTGTCTGCATCAGCAGGACGGTTTCGCTCGACAGATGAAATTGCAAGATCAACAATGCGTTGTATGTCTTGAACAAATTGATCACCACGATCTGTTACTTGTGGCTCGAGCGTGGACCAGATGCTTTCAACTTCTGCAACTCGAAGTCTGGCAACACCCTTATTGCTTTCACTTAAGGCTTTTGATAAAAACGCAATGGTCTCTTGCATTTGAGCAAATAGTTCATCGGGAGTACCCGATGGAAGGGTGGTGGTTGGCGCAACTGCTGTGGTGGTTGGAGCAGTGTCAATGATGGTGGTTGCACATGATGCAAGCGAAAACAGCGACACCACGAGAACGGCAAGGGTTGGTGTGGTTTTCATGTGCGAGCTCTTATGCACGAACAAGAATTCGACGACTGGCAAATGCGTCTAGATCAACTTCCTGATTGTTTAAGCGCACAGCAATGTTGCCGTCTGCAGATCGGGATGTGACCGTGCCGGTGATGCCTGGTGTTAAGCGCACCGATTCAAGAAAATCGAGCATGCCTGGCGCATATTCAAGCTCTTCAGGAATTCGCGAAACCGTAAATGCGCTGCCAACTTCTACGTCGCACAACGGATGAGTGGGCTCTTCCATGTAGCTGGAGCCGGGGATTGGGTTGCCGTGCGGGCAAGTCGTTGGGTTGCCAAGCAATCGTGTAATTGCGTCTTCAACATCGGGGCTCAGAACATGTTCCCACTTACACGCCTCGTGGTGAGCTTGCGCCCATGGCAAACCGAGAATGTCGGTAAGGAAGCGCTCTGCAGTGCGGTGTTTGCGCACCACCGATTCTGCAAGCTTCTCACCATCTTGTGTGAGAACAATTCGTGTTCCATGCAACCTGATTAATCCTTCGGTTTCCATCCGCTTGATCATTTCCGAAACTGATGGCCGGGAAACATGAAGGCGATCGGCAACACGCGCCTGAATAACGTCTACGTTGTCTTCGCGGAGTTCAAAAATGCACTCGCAATATTCTTCAAAGGCAGGGTGGTGTTCGCCAGGGTGTGCCATATCAACACACTACTCCGCATCAACTCCGCGTAGGCCCGCCCAAAGTAAGTTCGCAATCTGTTTACCTGTCTTTTCACCATCAAATGGAATGTCATTATTAATAAGGAGGCGAGCGACACCTTCGCTTGCGCCAGCAACTGCGTGCGCAAGAGTACGAAGATGAATTGGATTTGAGTTGATGGTGATCAATGGTGCAATTGCTTCTGCCGATCGGTCAAGTACGCGCCGAATAGCAATCGTAAACTCGTCATCATTTCTTGTTCCGCTATCGAACAACACTTTGAATGCGTTTTTATCGCGCTCGACCCACTTAAAGAATGCGACAGTTCCCGCTTCAACTTGAGCCTGTCCATCCGTTAATCCACCAGTAGCGGTGGCAAGCACATCAATCATCCGATCACCGACATGATCGATGATGGCGAGGAACAATGCGCGCTTCGATTCGTAATGTTGATATACGACGGGTTTTGTGACACCTGCTGCTTCTGCAATGTCATTCATTGAGGTGTCGTGAAACCCCTTGGTTGCAAATACTTGCAGTGCCACATCGAGCACTTGCTCTTTACGTTCTATCGCGGGAAGTCGAAGCGCCATGATCGAGTCTGCCTAGTTGCCGTTTAGTCGATCTTCTTTTTCGGCTGCCTTGATTGCGTAGCCCAAAACGATGGTTGGCGCGAGGAGAATTGAACCAATCACAAGACCGCTCGTCGCCAACTGACCGACAAGTGGTGTGAACGACGTTGCTAAACCGGTGAAAACCGCCACGATTGAGACACCAAAACTGAGATACCCAATACGTTTGGCAAGTCTCGTCCCACGGTCAATCAACTGCCTGCGTTGCCGAACAGGATCGGCTGTGTTGTTGGCAATTGAGCCTTGTTTAGAGGGTTCGGGGGTGGAAGTCATAGCCTTGCCAATCATGGTAGAGGCAAGAGGGCAGCGGTGAGCAAGGAAGCGATCCTTCTTGATTGGCACGATGATGTGGCAGTCATCACGCTCAATAGACCTGATCGTCGCAATGCAGTAAACCTCGACATGCTCGAGTCAATGGTGAATATGCAAACCGAGATAAGCGAGCGAAAAGCACGCGCTGTTGTATTGACCGGTGCTCCTCCAGCCTTTTGCGCAGGAGCTGATTTATCGGGTGTGCGTGAAGAGGTTTTCCACGATGCCCTGAGCGCGGTGTTGGTTGGATTTACCTCTCTTCCGTGTGTTGTGATTGCAGCAGTAGATGGTGCGGCGCTTGGTGCTGGCGCGCAGTTGTTGGCCGTTTGCGATGTTCGCGTTGTTACGGCAGGAAGCATTATTGGCGTTCCAGCCGCAAAACTTGGTTTGGTTGTGCATCACTGGACAATCGATCGACTTGTGCGCGAGTTTTCACCTCCTGTTGCACGCAATATGTTGCTTACCGCAAGTACGTACACGGGCGAGCAGTTGCATGGAGTTGGAGCGGTGCATCGCATTGGCAACCTTGACTCGGCTCTGCAGTGGGCAAAAGAAATTTCCCAGCTTGCTCCATTAACTATCCGTGGACACAAGGTTGCACTCGAAAGCGTGAGCGAAATGCGCAATGTAGATGACATCGTTGGGCAGTTAAGAGATCTTGCAATGGCCAGCGATGACGCTCGCGAAGGTCGTGAAGCTTTTCTTGCAAAACGGCCACCAAGGTTTACGGGTGCATGATGCAGCCAACTCGTGTGATTGATTTTGTTGATGCGGTTGCTGTGTATAACGATTACCCAGCACTTGCTGGTGTGACATTCTCGGTTGACCGCCAGGAAATCGTGTTACTACAGGGGCCAAATGGTGCGGGTAAGACAACACTGTTGCGGGCGTGTGCTGGGTTAATTCCTGTCGTGCGCGGGTCTGCACATGTATTAGGTGTCGATATTGCAATCGATCGCGAATCAATTCGTGAACGTGTTGGTTTGCTTGGCCACCAAAACGGTTTGTTCGCCGAGTTGACGATTGCGGAAAATGTTGATTTTTGGTCGACAGTGGTAGGGGCAACGCGAGCAGAACGAGATGCAGCGATGCAGCGCATGTCGATTGATGGCAAACTTGCGAATCGACGAGTAAGCGAATTATCTGCTGGCCAGAAACGACGTTGTGCATTGGCGTGTTTGGTGGTGCGTCGTGCCGAGATTTGGCTACTTGACGAACCTCATGCTGGCCTCGACGCAAAAGGTCGAGATGAGATCGATCTCATATTGAAAGAAGCAGCGTCGGCCGGTGCAACCATCGTTGTGGCTTCTCATGAAGTTGAGCGAGCCCAGCAATTAGCGAGTCGTACGGTCTCTCTTGTTGCAGGACATGTTCGAGGTGTCTCATGACGATGTCGGTATCGCGGATTGCACAAGCCGTTGCAGTGAAAGATTTGCGCATTGAGCTGAGGTCGCGCATCGTGACGAATCAAGTCCTGCCATTTTCTGGACTCGTCATGGTGATGTTTGCTTTTGCGCTTGACAGTGATGACGTTCTGCAAGGCGTTGCCGGCGGGTTGGTGTGGCTGGCGACAATCTTCTCGTTGTTCATTTTGGTGCAACGTTCGTTCGCGATCGAAGTTTCTGATGGAGCATTGGATTCACTGCGTGTTGCTGGGGTCAACCCACAGGGAATTTTCCTTGGCAAATCAATTTCGTTGTTTGTGCAATTGATCGCACTTGAAGTCGTCCTGCTCCTGACCGCGGTGGTGTTGTACCGGGTGAGTCTGGGGGGTGCGGGACTAGTGCTGTTGGTCACTTGTGTGGTGAGCGCTACGGCCGGATTGGCCTTCGTAGGTACCCTGTATGGCGGCTTGACTGCAGGTGCACGTGGGCGCGAAACATTGCTCCCACTGCTATTGCTTCCCGTTGTTGCGCCAGTTTTGATTAGCGCAACACGCGCTACCGAAGCGGCGTTTACAAGTAATGGAGTAACGGTCTCCGAAGGGTGGCCTTGGGTGGCGGTGCTGGCAGTGTTTGCTGCGGTGTTTGGTTTGGGTGGCCTGCTGTCATTTGGCTCGCTTATTGAGGAATGATTGAGTGTTACGAACGTTGAGGGTTACACATGACGACAACTGAACTGCCAGCAATTAAAGGAGTAGGTACGCAAGCCACTCGTTTATATGGTGTGCTCGCACTTGTCGCACTCGGCTGGGTCTTTGTCGGTGGACTGTTCTTCACCCCGGAAGATGTTGTGCAAGGTGATGCTGTTCGCATTATGTACGTTCATGTGCCAACAGCGTGGACGGCGTACTTGGCATTTATCGTCACAGGGGTTGCCTCGGCATGCTGGTTGCTCGGCAAGAAGCATTCCATGGGATTTGATCGTGTGGCTGGGGCTTCTGCGGAAGTTGGTGTGGCGTTTATGGCCCTCACGTTGATTAGTGGAAGTTTGTGGGGCCGAATTACGTGGGGCACGTTTTGGGTGTGGGACCCACGTCTGACGACAACGGCATTTTTGTTCGTGACGTATTTGGGATATTTGGCAGTTCGCGGATTGGGTGGGTCGCCTCAACAACGTGCACGTCGTTCGTCGGTGGTTGCATTGCTCGCTGTTTTGGAAATTCCATTAGTTCACTTCAGTGTTGTGCTGTGGCGCTCGTTGCACCAAGAGGCGTCAGTGCTGAGCCCAGACGGTGATATCAAAATGGACGGAATCATGTTGTTCACACTGTTGTTTGGGGTCTTCGGGTTTAGCGTGCTGTTTGCCTGGTTGGTTTCACATCGACAGCGAATCATGGCAATGCACGATGCGCAACGGGCGAGCGCTCTAGAAGTTGCAATGGTTGATCGTTTGCAGGAGGCTTCGTCGTGAATCACGCAGGATATGTTCTCGGTACGTATGCGATCACGTTTGTGTTTATTGTTTCGGCTGTTGTGTACACCCTGAAAGAGGGTCGCGAATTGTCTCGTAAGGTTGCAGATAAGGACAAACCGTGGACTTAACCCCGCGTACATCGTCTGACAATGCACCTTTGGCTCCGCGCACAAAGGCAAAAAAGAAGTGGCGATATGTGGCAATGCTTGTTGTCGTGGTGTTTGCTGGTGGGTTTATTGTTTCGCAGTTTCTAACTTCTGCAATTGACTTTTACTGCAACGTTGATGAAGTCGGAGTTCGTGTTGGATGCGAAGAGGATCGACGCTTGCGCGTTCAGGGAAATGTTGTTGAAGGCTCGATATCCGAATCAGCAAACAAAACGACATTTTCACTCGTGTTTAATAACAAAACAATTGACGTGATTTATGACGGCGACCCTGGCGGAATTTTTCAGGAGTGCATTCCAGTCGTTGCGCACGGACGTCTACAAGGAGACACTTTTGAGGCCAACCGTATTGAGGTTCGTCACTCGAATGAGTACGAAGCAGCAAACGCAGATCGTATTTCCGAATCCGAGGTGGCACCATGTTCGCAGCAGGTGGGATAAACGGCGCGCTTGGTCGCGCGTTGTTGCTGATCGGCATTGTTGGCTCACTGTTTGGCGCAATAGCTGCGATTACGAGTGCACGTCAGCGTGATCAGGCAGTTGCAAAACTTGTTCCGCGATTTGCGCTGCTTGTGTTTGGTGCAAGCGTGGGCGCTTTTGCAGTAATGGAACGGGCAATGATCACCCGTGATTATTCCCTTGCATATGTTCAAAAAGTAGGAAGCAATTCAACTCCTGCTCTGTACAACTTTGCTGCGGTGTGGAGCGCACTTGAAGGTTCGATCTTGATGTGGGTGCTGATCTTGGCTGGCTACACGTTGGCCGTTGCATATTGGTTGCGCAAAAAGATGGATGACGTGCTGTCGCGTTATGCGCTTGGAGTCATGTTTATCGTGTCACTGTTTTTCTTTGTGCTTTCGTTTGGACCTGCAAATCCATTTGGATCGGGTGAACCAGGGGTGTTTGATGGCCCGGGACCAAACCCGTTGCTTCAGAACCACTTACTCGTGATGTTCCATCCGCCATTGCTGTATCTGGGATATGTAGGAATGACGGTTCCATTTGCCTTTGCGATTGCGGCGCTAGTCACCGGTCGAGTTGGTGAAGGATGGCTGTTGGCAACACGACGATGGACGTTGTTTGCGTGGGGGTTTCTCACGCTCGGAATCATTCTTGGTTCGTGGTGGAGTTATGAGGTGCTCGGTTGGAGCGGCGTGTGGGCTTGGGACCCGGTAGAGAATGCATCGTTACTTCCGTGGATCACTGCAACTGCATACATTCACTCAGTGTTGGTTCAGGAGCGACGTGGAATGTTGCGTGTGTGGAACTTGTCGTTGTTGGTGGCGACATTCAGTTTGACAATTTTGGGAACGTTCCTCACTCGGTCTGGCGTTTTAAACAGCGTTCACGCGTTTAGCGAAAGCCCAATCGGGCCATGGCTGTTGGCATTCTTTGCTGTGATCGTTGTGGTTTCCGTCGGGCTTATTGGGTGGAGGGGAGACCGCCTGCATTCGCCAGGAAGTATTGATTCACCACTTTCGCGTGAAGGTGCGTTTTTAGCAAACAATGTGTTGTTCAGCGTGTTCGCGTTTGTTGTTTTGCTGGGCACAGTGTTCCCACTTGTTGTTGAAGCATTGCAAGATCGCACGATCATTGTTGGCGAACCATTTTTTGATCGCTTGACCATTCCGATCGGCATCACGATGTTGACGATCATGGCAATTGCTCCGGTGTTGCCGTGGCGTAAAGCGTCACAAGAGTTGTTACTCACGCGATTGTTTTGGCCGGCATGGTGTGGAGTGTTGGCGTTAGCAGGAAGCGTGTTGGTGGGCGCGACGGGGTTTGCGCCACTACTGACGTTTGCAATGGGTGGCTTTGCTGCAGGGTCTGCGCTTCGTCAGGTGGTGTTGGCAACACGACGTCAGGGGCTACGCGGTTTAGTTGGTCGCGCAAATGGCGGAATGATTGTGCATCTTGGTGTGATTGTTATTTCGGTTGCACTTGCTGCTTCAAATAGTTTCACGCACAGTCAAGAACTCAACCTTGAAGTCGGAAAGGTCGCATCCTTTAGCGGCCACACGTTTGAACTGGTTGAAGTCGTTGAAGAAAAGACTGAACGTGTGTTTTCGGTCAAGGCCCGTGTCATTGTTGATGGTGGAAAAGCGTATGCGCCTGCAATAGCCCGGTATTTAAAACAAGGCATGACTGTCGGAACCCCATCGGTGAGGACGGGGTTGGCCAGCGATGTGTATCTCACGCTCGAGCCACCCGTACGACCAGGCTCAGATACTGCACGGATCAAAGTATTTATCAAGCCACTGTTGTTATGGCTATGGATCGGCGGCGGGTTGATGGCGTTGGGAACAGTGCTTGCGGCATTCCCTGGTCGCCGTCGGAAACCGACCGCTCCAACTTCTGACGATGGCATTGATGATGTGTTGGTGATGTTGTGAGTGACGTGTCGACTGATTCGGCAGTGGCTCGTACGCGTTTAGCGCCAGTGATCGCATCAATAGTTGGTGTGGTGATGCTGGCGTTTCTCTGGGTATTGGTGTCTGCAGATCCAAATTCTTCTAGCGAGGCCGACTCGCCATTACTGGGTCAACCTGCACCTGCTGTTTCAACAACAACGCTTGACGGAGAGAACTTCGTATTGTCGTATCGCAAAGGGAGTTGGGTGATTCTTAACTTCTTTAACTCAACGTGTGTGCCGTGCATTGCCGAGCATCCAGAGCTTGTGGCGTTTGCTGAACGTGAGTCACAGGCAAGCAACCCGGCCGAGTTGTACACCGTGATTAACGATGACAGCGATGATGCAGTGCGTGCATTCTTTGCTGAAAACGGTGGTGACTGGCAAAAGGTGCGTGATTCGGACGGGTCGATTTCGGTGGCATTTGGTGTTGCAAAGGTGCCAGAGACATGGATTGTTGATCCCAATGGATATGTCCGATTGAGAGTGGCGGGTTCGATCACAACTGGTTTGTTGGACGAACAGCTGGGTCTGTTGAAAGCGCAGTTTGGTTCATGAGCAACGCGGCTTCAGTGAAGAATAAATGGACATGGCTGTTGCTTACCTTGGTTGCTATTGCCTTGCTTGTCTTTGGGGGTACACGTGACACTGGTCCTAAAACTCAGTCTGATCGCATCGATGCAATTACGAAGGTGATCGCTTGTCCAACGTGTCAGGGTGAAAGTGTCTACGTCTCTCGTGCATCAGCGGCCGAATCCATTCGTGCTGAAGTAGCGCGTCAGGTTGCTAGTGGTCAAAAGACCGACGATGAGATTGTGGCATTTATGGAAGCCCGATTTGGGAGTCGCGTGTTACTCGTACCGCGCTCAACTGGCTTAGATGCACTCGTGTGGGTGCTACCCGTGTTTGCATTGGTATGCGCATTGGGAACACTTGTCTTCGCATTTAGAAGATGGAGTGTCTCGGGCTCGAGCACGGTGTCCGATGCCGACATTGAGATGGTTGAACAAGCACTACGCGATGCTGAATAACTCATGATCAATCCAGATGAACTCGCACGTTTAGAAGAAGAACGAAAGTTCCTGCTTGATTCATTGCGTGACTTAGAGCGTGAACGCAAAGCAGGGGATATTGACGATATTGATTATGAAGGATTAAAGGCCGGTTACACGCAGCGCGCGGCAGATGTCATTAAAGCGATTGAGGCCGGAACAACCCTGAACGGCAGGAGCAAGCCACGATCTGCATCACGTCGAATCGTGGTGAGTGCGATAGTGGTGTTTCTTGCCATTGGGTCTGGCTGGTTTGTTGCTGCTCAATCTGGTCAGCGACTACCTGGCGAAACAACAAGTGGCGGAATAGAAGATTCGACTGCAACATTGCTGGCGCAGGCACGATCAATCAACTTCAGTGATCCGCAAAGAGCGGTCGAACTGTATAGCGAAGTCATCAAGTTGGACCCCGACAATGTTGAGGCATTGACATATAGGTCGTGGTTGATTGCACTCGTGTCACGAGATGCAACTGACGACATCAAAATCATTGCACTCGCAACATCGCTACAAGGTTTGGAGCAAGCAATTTCGGTCGACCCTGATTATGCCGATGCGCATTGCTTTCTTGGCATTGTGCGCTTCCGGCTTGCAGCAGATGCGGTAGGAGCAAAAGAACAACTTGATATTTGTGTTGCGTCAAATCCTCCTGCAGAGGTGTTGGATTTCGTGACTGCAATTGTTGAAGAAGTAGATGCCGCACTAGCGGGATAAATTAATCAACACGGTGTGGTGGCCATGCATGTCCACCAATGAACTGGTCTCCGTGTTTATCAAGCACCCACACCGAGCCTTTTCGAGAATCACGAAAGCCGCTCACTTCCATTCCTCTTCGTTCGAGTGCATCAATCACTTGTGGAATGACATCACCATGGCTGCACATCACTGTTCCATCTGAAAGTGTATGGATCCAATCGACTGTGGCAATGAAGTCGGCGCCTTCTGCAAGTAACTGGTGAGACTGAACCGTGAGTCCGCTGAGTTGCGCAAGTGGTTGGAGCGTTTGCATGCATCGCACGTATGGGCTTGAGAACAATGCTGTCGGTGACAACCGCACGATTGATTCAGCAATGGATTCGGCTTGCTTTTGTCCATCGGCTACAAGGGGCCGTAACGCGTCTTCTGCATCCCACTGACTTCGTTTGCCAGCCTTTGCATGACGGACAAGAAAAAGTGACATCAACGATGAATATAGTGCCGAGATAGGGCAAACTTGTGAAAGGAGATGTATGGGATTCTTTGATCGCAACCGAGAAGACGTAATTAAGCGCGGATACGACGACAGTCGTTTGCCTAGTGGGCAATATTTAACCGAACGTTTCCCTGTACTTCATGTTGGAGAAGTGCCGACATATCAACCCGGCGAATGGAATCTCAAAATTTTTGGTGCTGTAACAAACGAAATTACGTTGTCGTTCGATGATGTAAAAGCTCTTCCATCAACCACTCTCACAACAGACATTCATTGCGTAACGAAGTGGTCGAAGTTTGATACCACGTGGCGTGGCGTCAAAGTGCACGAAGTGTTCGCGCTTGCCGGAGTAAACCCAGCCGCCGCATATGTGATGGGTCATGCCGAATACGGATACACGGCCAACTTGCCACTTGCTGACATCATGCGTGATGAATCAATGATTGTGTACGAGTACGAAGGTGAAGACATTGAGCCAATTCACGGTGGCCCAGTTCGATTGCTTGTTCCTAATTTGTATTTTTGGAAATCGCCTAAGTGGTTGCGTGGTCTTGAGCTTCGAGAAACCGATGCGCCAGGTTTCTGGGAACAAAACGGATATCACATGTATGGTGATCCGTTTTTAGAACAACGATTTTGGGGCGACTAACGATCAATTAGATCGTGGTCGCACAAAATGTGTCGCCTTGTGGCAACGATGCCGAAGTGGCGGGTGAGGTGTCACCATAAATTGCAGTGAGCATGCCTTTGACCATTCCTCTGTCGACTGCACAAATTACCGGATGCTCGATTGCAACATCGCCGAACGGGCAGTGGTTGCTAACAATGCGCAATTGATTGTTGCGCTGGTCGGTATGTGCGGCAAATCCGTGCGCTGTAAGCGCATCGGCGACTGCTTGCATTGCGGCACGTAGCGATTTGTGACCTGCAGCAAGATCGTCGCCCTTCATGCCCGCAGCCATTGCTTGACCGTATTGCTGACCGACTTCTTCAGCCATTGCTTCTGCTTTATCGGGTGGAAGCAATGCAAGAGTTTTGCCGAGTAGCGAAAGAACTAAGTCATCACTACGAACAGGGAATGACAACGTGGTGTCTTCGGCGGCGCGGTACAGCTTGGACGGTCGTCCAGCGCCACCACGCTCATGGCGGTCAACTGCAACTTCGAGGTATCCGCCGGCAGAAAGCTTGTCGAGATGATGGCGTGCAACGTTTGGATGAACGGCGAATTTTTCGGCGACTTGGGCAGCGGTGACACCTGACTCACTTTCACGAGCAAACAAGTACACAGCACGACGTGTCGGGTCGCCAAAGGCAGAGGTGATTGCAGAAACCTGTGCAGTGAACGATCCTGAGGTGAGGTTGGCAGACTTACTCGACACACAGGTATTGTACCTATGGCCATAGTGGAAATTATTGGAGCCCCATGTCAACCCCCACAACAGATCAAGTCATTGAAGCCCTCCGCCCTGTAGAGGACCCCGAACTCCACCGTTCGATTGTCGACCTCGGAATGGTGCGCGATGTTGAGATTAAGGGTGGTGTAGTCAGCCTCACGGTGGTGCTGACGATTGCAGGCTGTCCACTGCGAAATGAAATTCAAAATCGTGTTGGTACCGCGCTTCGCGCGTTGGATGGCGTACAAGATGTCGCTCTCAATTTTGGAGTGATGACTGATGAAGAACGCGCAAAAGTGCGCGAGATGTTGCACGGTAACCCAGGTGCAACTGCAGGATCACAACCTGCACAAGGACATGCATCAGGACGAGAAATTTCCTTTGCGAAACCAGGTTCAAAGACACGACCAATTTTGGTGTCATCTGGAAAAGGTGGCGTAGGTAAATCAAGTGTCACCACAAACCTCGCAGTTGCACTCGCAGCGCAGGGATACAAGGTGGGCATTGTTGATGCGGACATTTATGGATATTCAATTCCCCGCATGCTTGGTACTGATCGCGAACCGGTTGTTATCGACAACATGTTGTTGCCTCCAGAAATGTGGGGAGTGCGTTGCATCAGCATTGGTTATTTCGTACCCGAAGGCCAAGCAGTGGTGTGGCGTGGCCCAATGTTGCATAAGGCGCTCGAGCAGTTTTTGACCGATGTGTATTGGGATGAACCAGATTTCTTGTTGGTCGACATGCCACCGGGAACCGGTGACATTGCATTGAGCCTGAGCCAGTACTTGCCTCGTGCTGAAGTATTGGTGGTAACGACTCCGCAAGAAGCCGCACAAAAAGTTGCAAAGCTTTCTGCAGCGATGGCGACAAAGGTCAACCTTCCTGTCCGCGGCATCATCGAAAACATGTCATGGTTTACGGGCGACGATGGAATTCGCTACGAGTTGTTTGGTAGCGGTGGCGGTCAGGCTTTGGCAGACGAGCTCAATGTTCCACTACTCGCACAGATTCCACTGATGACAGCGCTGCGTGAAGGCGGCGACGATGGGCGACCAATTGCAGCAGTAGCACCAGAGAGCGAAATTGGACAGGTGTTTATGGCTTTGGCAAAACGAATTGCTGAAGAAATGAAGCCCAAGAAGATTTTCAGTGCTGCGCTAAAAGTAAATTAACCTGCAGATACCTCACCTCAACGATCGGAACAATCATGGAAATTCGAATTGGCATTCAACAATCAGTCCGTGAACTGATGGTGGAAATTGATGACGAGAAAGCACAAGCAAAGGCAAAGGCTGCTGCAGAAGCAGCACTCACTGGAAAGTCGGAAGTGTTGTCGCTGATCGATAATCGCGGCCGCGAAGTAATGGTTGCTTCGGCAAAGGTCGCCTATGTCGAGTTCGGTGCTCCTGAAGGTGCACGTAAGCTCGGTTTCGGGAGCTGACACTGCCACATCTCCTTGATCACCGATTGCTGTTTATTACCGGCAAGGGTGGTGTAGGGAAAACAACATTTGCTAGCGCGCTTGCTCAACTAAGTGCCGCGAGCGGTAAACGAACGCTGGTTGTCGAAATGGACGACAAAGGTGCGCTTGCTCATGCTCTGCGCATCGAGAGTTTGCAGTTTGCTGAGCGCGAAATCGCACCAAATTTGTTTGCAATGGCAATGAACACAGAGGACTCACTCAGGGAGTACATCCGCCTCTTTGTAAAAAACCCATTAGTCAGCACGTTTGGGCCATTAGCCAAGATTCTGGATTTCGTTGCTAACGCGGCGCCGGGCGTGAAAGAGATTCTTGCAGTTGGCAAATTGTGCTGGGAAGTCCGTGAGCGCAATTACGACATTGTGATTGTTGATGCCGAGGCAACTGGTCACATTGTTGCCCAGGTGGATGCGCCGGCCATTTTGTCGAATCTTGTGCAAGTTGGTGTGATTCGAGATCAAACACGATGGATGCAGGAAATCTTGCACGATCAATCAGCGACAGGAGTGGTTGTCGTGACCACGCCGGAAGAAATTCCGGTTCTTGAAACGATTCAATTGTTGGACACGTTGCAGAGCAAGACCAAAGTGAGCGTCAGTGCTGTTGTGGCAAACCGAGTTCACCCTGATGTTGTTGCTGGTGGGGATCTTGCTGTGTTTTCACAACTAGCGGATTCGGTCGAATCAGGTCGTATAGCAAGTGAACCAGCATCGGTGTTGCGCGCTCCATTGCGATTACTCTGCATTGCGATACAGCGTAGAAAGCGTGAGATTGGATTACTTGAGCAACTTGCTACCAGCGCCAAGGAACGCGGAGTGCTGTTTATGCCAATTCTTGAAATTGATGAACAAGAAGCGGGTATCACTTCGGTGATGTCATCTGTGTTGAAGGACGAGCTGACATGAACAACCTGCGTGATGTGTTGCAGCACGGTCGTCTCGTGGTGGTGTGTGGAAGTGGTGGCGTAGGCAAAACAACCATGTCGGCATCACTTGGTGCTTTTGCTGCTCATGCATATCAGCGCAGAGTGCTTGTCTTGACTGTTGACCCTGCGCGCAGACTTGCTGATGCGTTAGGTCTTGATTCTTTTGGTAATGCAGTTGTTGACGTTGACCCACAATTATTGATGCACAACGGTGTTGCGCCAGCGGGCTCAATGTACGCAGCAATGATTGACACCAAGGCCAGTTGGGACGAGTTAATTGCGCGCTGTGCACCAAACGCTGAGGTGTGCGAAAAAGTGTTAACTAACAAGCTCTATAAAAACTTGACCGAGCGATTTGTACATAGCCACGACTACATCGCAATGGAACGACTGTATGAGGCTCAGCAGTCGAGCAATTACGACTTAGTCATTGTTGATACACCGCCATCACGAAATGCACTTGACGTGTTGGATGCGCCGAAGCGGATGAAAGAATTCTTTGCATCACGACTGCTTCGACTACTGACCTCACAAGCCCAATCACGATTGTTCTCACTTGCTGCTAAGCCGTTCTTTATCGTTGCTGATCGCATTCTTGGCGCTCGATTCCTTTCCGACATCACAGAGTTCTTCACATTGTTTCGCACGATGGAGGAGGGTTTTGTGGCGCGCGCCAATGAGGTTGAGGCAGTGCTCAGGCAACAGGACACCTCATTTATGGTGGTGACAACACTGGAGCCCGCACCATTGCGCGAGTCAAACTTTCTGATTGACGAATTGCGCAATAGGTCATTTCACTTGAGCAGCGTGATTGCTAATCGTGTGACCCCGTTTGAGCTGCTGCGTGTTGTAGAGGGCTCGCTTGGGTCGTTGCAACAGTCAATTCAGGATCCGCGGTTTGTTCACGCTGTTGTCGGTGCCACAGAGTCGCTTGAGCCATCAGCGGAGCAGGTGGCGCGTGTGGTCAATGCGATAGCGCAGGGCTCGGAACTGGCAGTAAGTCAGGGCAAAGTCGACCTCGACAGGTTGCATCATTTGGGCCAGCATTGCAGCGAAGCGGGGGCCCAGTTGTATGTCTGTGCCGTGGCTGAAACAGACCTGAAATCGGCATCGGACTTGGTGGCGATTGGCGATTCCGTGAAGCCTGCATAACGCAGAGTAGTTTCGCTTTATGCCAACGCTTGCCGAACTTGCTCATGAGCACACGCAGCTCGATGGTGCTGCAATCGGCCACCTAGGGGTGCTTGTTTCGGAATGGGGAATGCTTGCTGATTTTTGTTTCGCCGACATGCTGCTGTACCTGCCGGTAAAAAACTCTGGATGGTTAGTTGCCGCGCAAGTACGCGCAGCAACTGGTCAGACGTTGTATCACCAAGACTACGTAAATACGTGGGCGTCGGAATCGGAGCAAGTGCTTTTGAATAGGTGTCTCGCTGAAGGAACGATTTCTCAGGGTGAGATATTCGTGCAAGCAATTGGTGGTCCAGCAAATATGGCGACCATTCCCGTTCGTCACGATGGAAAAATTGTTGCGGTGTTATCGCGCGAGTGGGTAGTCGATTCGGCACGGCGTGTCGGCCAACTGGAATCAACGTATGCCGAAATCTTTTCAAAGCTTGCAGACATGGTGTCGCAAGGTCTGTTCCCATTTGAAGGTCGAATTGCCGATGCGGGTGTAGCCCCGCGTGTAGGCGACGGTGCGATTGTGCTTGATGCGCAGACGCGTGTGCGCTATGCATCACCAAATGCGGTGTCGGCGTTGCATCGCGCCGGAGTAAGCACGAATGCAATTGGCCAAACACTTGCCGAATTAGGTGTTGCTGAAAGTGCGGCAAGAAATGCTTATGAGCGAACCGAACCAGTCATAGAAGAAATTGAACAAACATCTGAAGTGACGCTGCTAACTCGTTGTATTCCACTGCTGAACACAAAGGGGAACACAGTGGAAGTGGTTGGGGGTGTGCTGCTATTGCGCGATGTTTCCGAATTGCGTCGCCGTGATCGTCTGCTGCTAACAAAAGATGCGACGATTCGTGAAATTCACCACCGTGTAAAGAACAACTTACAAACCATTTCGTCGTTACTGCGATTGCAGGCACGACGTCTTGATTCTGCAGAAGCCAAAGGGGCGGTAGCCGAGTCGGTTCGCCGTATTCGCACCATTGCACTTGTGCACGAAACATTGTCACGCGAACCAGGAGAAGACATTTCGTTTATCGAAATTGTTCGCCCATTGATGCGACTTGTTGAAGAGGGATTGCAGTCGGCGGATAGGCCCGTGCGCTTCATAGTTAAGGGTGATGGAGGAAGACTTCCTGCAACAGTTGCAACGCCGCTTTCGGTGGTCATTCTTGAGTTGTTACAAAATGCAGTTGATCACGGATTCCCTGAGGGAAGTGGCGGTGGGTCGGTCATCGTTGCATTGAGCCATGATGACGATGCGCTGAGCGTCAAAGTAGTTAATGACGGCGTTGGTTTGAGCCCTACGTTTGATTTCGCTCATGCAACTGGACTTGGACTATCAATTGTTCGCACATTAGTGTCCACTGAATTGGCAGGGTCAATTGCAATGCGCGCCGGCTCACAAGCCGAGGGTAACGAGGTGGGTATTAAAGGAATGGTCGACGGTCAGGGGACTGTCGTCGAACTACGCGTACCCGTAACGGTGTAGTTAGGCAGTTGCGCGTGCTGCGCGACGTGCCGCAGCCATCTTGCGACGAATGTCGCGTCGCTCTTCTTCTGAGGTGCCACCCCAGATACCGCAATCTTGGTTGGTTTCAATTGCAAACTCAAGGCACTCATTTTTTACGGTGCACTCACAGCACACTGATTTTGCAGCCGTGATTTGTTGCAACGCTTGCCCTGTGCTTCCAACGGGGAAAAACAATTCGGGATCGGTGTCTCGACAGAGGGCTTCTTTGCGCCAGGTGTAGTCCGCAGATCCGAGGGCAAGGCTTGTTGCAAGAATTGACACGGTAAGTCACCTTTGAATTTCTAAGAAGGCCAGTAGGACGGTGTCACGATAGACACCGAGAGGGTCACTTTCAAGACCCAGAACAAAATATTTTTATTATTTTATTGTGACGTTTTTGGCTGTACCCTTCGCCTGTGACCATTGCTCGTTGGATGCCACATCGCCCCCATTCGGGTCCTGCCAATGTGCAGGTAATGGCGCATCGCGGTGCTTCTGCGGCCGAACGCGAAAACACAACCTTGGCATTTACGCGAGCACGCGAGTTGCACAGTCATGCTGTCGAATTAGATGTGCGGTTGTGTGCATCGGGGGAAATGGTGGTGCATCACAATCCTGCACTCGCTGATGGACGAGTGCTCAACACGCTCAATATTTCCGACATTCCCGACGAAGTGCCAACACTTGCTGCTGCGCTCGATGCGTGTGCAGGTATGTGGGTGAATATCGAAATCAAGAACGATCCATCCGAACCCGACTTTGATCAAAACGACACATTGGCAACGTTGGTGGTTGATTACCTGCGTACGCGAGGCGCACCAGACCAATGGCTGATCTCGTCGTTTAGACGCGAAACCGTTGATGCGGTGCATCGCTTGTGGCATGAGTTGCCAACAGCATGGCTCGACATGGGAGTTGCTGACGACGCCGCAGATGCTCTCGCAAAAGATCTGCTTGGATCAGGGCATCAGGCGTATCACCCATACGTCAAAACACTGACGCGTTCGGTGGTTGACACCATGCATCGCAATGGCGTTGCAGTGAACACATGGACATGTGATGACCCAGTGCGGATGGCCGAGTTAGTGTCATGGGGAATCGATGGTATTTGCACCAACGTTCCAAATGTTGCGCTAGAAGTTATTGCGCAAGCAAGCTAGCGATTAATACTCGATCAAAGGCCGCACTAAGCGCAGGGCATCAGGGCAGTTCTTGATTTCAATCGATGTTGTGTCTCCCAAGTAGTCACCATCAAGTTGATACGGGAACGGTGCTGGAAATTCAATCTTGACGTTTTCTACATCGGTTGCGATATCGATGCCGGACGAAGTTTCCAGTCCTCCACGGCGAAGCGCCGAGTAGAGGGTCTTGAGAATTAATGGTGTGGTCATTTTGCGGAAGGTGACGACTACAAGTTTTTTGTCGAGCGAGGCAGCAGACGAAAGGTTGATCGGGTGCTTGCCAACAAACGTGTAGGGGTTGGTATTTAACACCACGGAGAAAAAGCCGTTTGGAATTGCACGTCCATCGATATTCATTGTGAAGTGCGGGTACTTGCGGTCGTATGACCTAAACCATGAGTGCAGTGCAGAGTAAGCAAACAGTGGTTGCCCAACAACGCGCTTGAGTGAAGAGCGACGCTCAACTTGTTCGACAACTGCCGCGTCGTATCCGATGCCGGCATGAAACGTGAAGTATCGACCGTTGGCTTGACCAAGGCTGACTCGTTCAATTTCGTTGCGGTCGATTCCGGTCATCAATTGTGTGAGGGCGACCATCGGGTCATTGGCAACTCCCAGGCTGCGAACGAACACATTTGTCGAACCACCAGGCAACATGGCAAGTGCAGTGTCGCTGCCCGCGAGACCGGTGGCGATTTCGTTCAGGGTGCCGTCTCCGCCGAAACCAAATACGGCATCCAGCCCTCGGGCTGCCGCATCTTTGGCAAACCGGGTGGCGTGGCCGCGCTCGTTGGTTTCCACCACCTGCACGTCATGCTGTTTTGCAAGGTGCTGATGCACCAGCACAGTGTTGCGGGGTGTGACCGACGACGCGAACGAGTTGACAATAAGAAGTATTCGCACGGGGACTGAATTTTATCGGTAAATCAGTCGGGACAGGGTTGGGTAAATCCCATACTCATCGGTAACAATGGAGGGCATGAACATCGTCGTCTGCGTCAAGCAAATCCCTGATCCAGCCACCCCTGGAGCCCTCGACGGCTCCACCAACGCGTTGAAGCGCGATGGCAAGCTCATCCTTGATGAGTCCGACGCTTACGGCGTTGAGATGGCATTACAACTTGCAGCAGCAAATGGTGGTGGCGATGTCAACATCGTGTCAATGGCACCGAATGGTGAAATGTCTGGCATGCGCACTGCACTTGCAATGGGCGCAGCAAAGGGAGTGCTCATCAGCGATCCAGCACTCGCCGGTTCCGATGCACTCACTACAGCAAAAGTTTTGGCTGCAGCACTTCAAAAAATGGGAAGCGCTGACTTGATCATCGCAGCAACCGAATCATCCGATGGATACACCGGAACCGTGCCAGAACAAATGGCAGAAGTTCTTGGTTTGCCATCAGTGACATTTGCAAAGAAGCTCACCATCAACGGCTCGAGCCTGAAGGCTGACCGTCAGACAGAAGAGGGTTATGACGAAGTGGAGTGCCCACTTCCTGCAGTCATCAGCGTGACCGCTGGTGTTGTTGAACCGCGTTACCCAAGCTTCAAAGGCATCATGGCTGCAAAGTCAAAGCCAATCGACACCTTCACTGCAAGCGACCTTGGTGTCACACCAACTGGTTGGGCTGGTGCAGGACAAAAAATTGTTGCGGTAACACAAGCAGAAGCACGTCAAGCCGGCGAAGTAATCGAAGACGACGGCAATGCATTCGGCAAAATTGTTTCATTCCTTGAAAACCTGAAAGTGATCTGAGGTACATCGTCATGGCAATCAACAGCATTTGGGTATTCGCGCAAACCGCAGGCGGCGCACCAACAACAGGAACTCTTGAACTGCTCACCAAGGCACGTTCACTTTCCTCAAACGTTTCAGCATTCATTGGCGGAGACGCATCAGCAGTTGCTGGCGCACTCGGCGAATACGGTGCAACCAAGGTGTACGCAACTGGTGATCTTGCTGGCAAGTTGCCTGGCCCAGCAGTGTCGGCAGCAATGAAGTCAGTGATTGACGGTGGCGATTCACCTTCAATCATTATGTTCCCGCAGAACTACGAAGGTCGCGACGTCATGGCTCGCTTGTCGGTCAAGTTGAACCGCACCGTCATTACGAATAACACCGACATCGCCGATTCGGCTGATGGCGTAGTTGCAACCACACCAATCTTTGGTGGCAACATACTCGTCAACACTGCGTTCACAGGCGAAGGCCCACACTTGG